>JBKCIQ010000037.1:0-17495 GCA_046302135.1 Bacteroidota bacterium
AGTCCATTCGGTGCTTATGGAATTAACATTACAGGTGCTGCAAGTTGCGATAACTTTTTAATAGCAAACAATTTCATCAATAATGTTGTGGCTACCAAAGGAAACACCAATGTTACACTTCCAACGGCATTTGGAATTAGAATAATTGCAGGTGCAACCTTTATGAAGATTAGTCATAATACAATTGTTTTAAATGCAGCGCAGGTCGGTTCTATTTTAAATTATTCTAACTATGGTGTGGCAACCACTGTTACTACTCCAAGTATTTCTGAATTTAAAAATAATATAATCATAAATAATAACCAGGGCACCGGAACCTATTGTTTTCACCTCCTTTCAAAGGGCAGTTTATTACCTGGTGCCTCCGACAATAATAATTTCTATTCAAACAACGGAAATGTCGGATATTTCAACTCGTCAAATCAGACCTCATTATTAGCCTGGAAAACTTCAACAGCTCAGGATGCAAATTCAATAAGTACTCCAGTAACATTCGTTGGAGCAAACGATCTTCATATTGATGTTTCTGCGCAATCGAGTGTTCTTATAGATGGAGCAGGAGCTAGCGGTACAGGTGTATTAAATGATTTTGATTTGCAACCAAGATCTTCGACCCCTGACCTTGGGGCTGATGAATTTACCTTACCAAACTGCACGGGTACACCTTCTTTTTTTAATACTGCCATAACCCCTACAGCCGTTTGTAGTGGAGGCTCAGTTAACTTGTCTGCTGCTACAGCAGTCCCTGCCTCAGGCTATACATTCCAATGGAAATCGTCGAACTCTCCCACAGGCCCTTTTTCCAATATTAGTAATGCAACAACATCCGCTTACACAACTTCGGTCAGCTCAACAACATATTTTCAACTAGTAGCTACTTGCTCTTTCTCTGGTTTGTCGGGTAACAGTTCGATACTAACGGCATCAGTTAATCCTAATCCAACTGTAGTTTTAACCCCCTCCAATAATGGAATTTTTTGTGGTTCTGCCGGACAAACAATTACTGCTTCCGGTGCTAACACTTTTGCTTGGTCTCCCGGGTCTTCTTTAAACACTACCTCAGGAAATTCAGTTGTGTCAACAACATCAACAACAGTTACATATTCAGTTTTAGCTACCAACACAACAACGGGTTGTTCATCAGATCAAACCATAACTGTAGGCCCACCGACTATTAATGTAACATCTTCAACAAATAATTTTTGCGGAAGTGGCAGTACATTTACAATGACTGCAAGTTCGATTGACCCCTCAATGTCCTATTCTTGGACCAAATTAACTTCATCAGCAACATTAAATTCATCATCCGGTACTAATGTTGGTGCATCCGTAACTGAAACATCAGAATTTCAAATCACAGGTATTGGATCAGGAACTTACGCAGGTTGTACAAGTTTGCAAAATATTTCTATTGGTGTTTATCCTTTGCCAAATGCTTCTGTTACATCTACACCCTCGTCAATTTGTCCGGGAGGTTCTTCTATTATTAATTCGGGCTTAAGTTCTACTAATTTCAGTTCATCATGTCTCGTTCCTAATGCTACAAACCCACCTGCAAATTCTGTCTACTTGGTAAATAACGGAACAGCAGTTGTTAACCTGACCTCAGGAAATCTGGATGATGGTGGTTGGGGAAATGTTCCACTTGGATTTAATTTTGATTTTTTTGGTTCAGTTTACAATAATATTAATATCGGTACAAACGGTGTTGTGCAGTTTGGTTCATATAACGCCGCGGCATTAAACGATTATACGATTGGAGCATTACCCAACACTATTGATCCTCTTGGTGCAATTTTCATAGCTGCCAATGATCTTGATGCTTCAGTCTCAGGTAATCCTGCTACCTACGTAAGGTATTGGACAGAGGGCTTTGCTCCGAATAGAAAATTTATAATTGAATACAATTTATTTCAGTGGAATTCTGTTTCAAACAGAGTAAATACAAGAGCTACTCTTTATGAAACAATTGGGCAAATTGATATAATTGTAAACGAAGCAACATCAACCAATGCAAAATCTATTGGTATAAATAGTCCATCAGGTTTAATTGGAGAAACTGCGTCCAATTGTTCCGTTACTCCTGTTATTCCTAATTACTGGACAGCTCAAACTTCAACAATTCCAGCAGGTTCCCCTTCTGCATGGAGATTTTCTCCCCCCTCTAATTTTAATATGGTTTGGACAGAAACCAATACATTAGGTACCACAACAATAGCAAATGGAATTAATATTTTTTCTCAATCTGTCAGTCCGGCAATTAATACCACTTACAATATTTCATATACAAATCAAATAACAGGTTGTTCAAATACAATTGGTTCGGCGCAGACACAAATTACAGTATTGTCCAATATTCCTCCTTCCGGATTAATTACTGTTGCAAGCAATACCCTTGTTTGTGCATCTACTGCCTTTCAATTAAGTACTTCTTATTCCGGTTCTGTTGCAGGGCTAAATTTCCAGTGGCAAGTTTCAATCGACGGAGGTAATACATGGAGCAATGTTTTTGGTTTGAATACCCCAACTGTTTCTGTCTCGCAAATTTCAGATTTAACTTACCGTTGTGAAGTTTCATCATGTGGAGGTGCTTCATCCTTTTCGACACCTGTTACTGTTTTGGTTCAAACTCCTCCATCAGTTACTGTTTCTTCAAGTACAAATATTTATTGTGGTTCAATTAATAATCCTGTTGTATTAAACGTAACGGGAAGCGGGGTTAATTATAATTGGACTCCCTCACAAGGGTTGTCAGATACCACAGGAGTTTCTGTTTTAGCAACCCCCGCCGTTTCTACAATTTATACGGTTACTGCAACAGATACTTTAGGATGTACCAATTCAATGAGTATAAATATTGAAAGTCAGCCTCCGGTTGTTTTTAATGAATTGACAGCTTCACCTGCTGCAATCTGTACGGGTTCAGGCACACTACTAACGGCAAACGCTATTAATGGTACTGCCCCAACTGGTTATTGTAAGCCAGAATATTCCGCAGGAACAGGCTCAGGAGACTACATAAGTTTGGTACAGTTGGAGAACATTAACAACCAAACCGGCGGGGCGTCTGCGCCCTATTATACAATCTTTCCGGCAAATGGCCCTACTACAACTACCCTTACTGCGGGATCAACATACACCTTAACTTTACAAGCAGGAACGTATTCAGCAAATGATCTTGCGGCATTCATTGATTATAACCAAAATGTTATTCTAGATGATTTAAATGAAAAGCTGGGTGAAACAAATGATCTAGGTCCATTACCTGCTCAAACAACTATAGTATTTACTGTTCCTTCAAACGCTAAGAATGGCTTAACAGTCTTGCGTATAAGAGAGATGGATGCTGTTGGTGTAAATTATATAGATCCTTGCAGTAACCTTTCAACTTTTGGCGAGGTAGAGGATTATATTATAACTATTGTTGGGGGCATAAATCCTGTTTTTAATTATTCGTGGTCACCATCCAATTTAGTTACCAACCCAAATTCAGCTTCAACAAGTGTAAGTTCATTGACGACTTCACAAAATTTCATTGTCAGTGCAACTTCTTTGGCGGGATGTCAGGTAACAGATACAATTAATATTTCAGTATTATCTGCCCCATCAGCTCCTGTAATAGGTGACACAGTTGTTTGTTCAGGAAGTAATTTAACAATGAGCGCCAATGGGAGCGGAATTATTTTGTGGTATGATGCTCCGAACAATGGAAATCTTTTAGGTTCTGGTAGTATATTCAATACACCGGTATTATTTTCAAATTCATCTTACTGGGTTAAGGACAGTTTGCCGGGAGGTTGTGTTTCAAATTCTGAACAGGTTTTAGTTAATGTAAATCCTTCACCTGTTGTTTATTTAGGACAAGATACATCACAGTGTGGTGGAAATATCATTTTGGATGCTCTAAATACAGGTGCTACTTACACATGGAGTAATCAACAAAATTCTCAGGCCATAACTATTAATAACAGTGGTCAATACAGTGTATTGGTGGAAAATTCATTTGGTTGTAAAGGTGCAGATACTGTAAATGTAATTTTAAACTATTTGCCGGATGTTAATATCGGCGTGGATTCTATTTATTGTGCGAATGATTTAGTGTTAAATGCTCTTAATCCGGGAAATCATTACCAATGGAGTACGGGTGACACAACTCAGTATATTGACATTTCAGGTTCAGGAATTTATTTTGTAACTGTATTAACAGATGAGGGATGTGTTGGCAGTGATACAATTAATATAACGCTTATACCAACTCCTGTGGTAAATCTTGGGCAGGATACTTTGATCTGTAATGGGAATTTAATTTTGGATGCACAAAATACGGGTGCAACTTATTTGTGGAGTGATGGCTCTACGTTTCCAATACTATTTGTAAACACAACGGGTACTTATTGGGTTGACGTTACAAATTCACAAAATTGTACTACTCGTGATTCAATAACAGTAACTGTTGATCCTTGCCTTTTGCAATTTAACTCTGATATTAGTGAATTTTCAGTTTATCCTAACCCCACTAACGGTGATTTTTTCATTGAGTCAAATATTACTAAAGAAGACATTACTATGGAGTTGTTGGATGTTCAAGGTAAGTTAATATTAAAAAAAGTGATTAAGCCAATCGAAAGAGAAAGAATACAGGTTGATTATTTCGATAGCGGGATTTACACTTTAAAATTATTTGGTTCGGATAAGTTAAGTACCTTCAGAATTGCATTGAGTAAGTAAAGTATAATTTATTTATCCTTATGAATTCAAAACGCACTTAATTTCATAGTTAATGGAGATTGTTGGATTGATGGGTGCCATGCCCGAAGAAATTCAGGGGTTTATTTCACTATTTGAAAATTACGAAATTGAACAAATAGGGGGTAGGGTTTTTTATGTAGGTAAAATTAACGGGATTAAAACAATTGTTGTTTTTTCCAGGTGGGGAAAAGTTGCTGCCGCTACAACTGTTACAACATTAATAAATCATTTTAATATTACAAATTTGATTTTTACGGGCGTCGCAGGTGCTATAAATGAAAATCTCAACATTGGAGATGTGGTAATAGGACATCGATTTTATCAGCATGATATGGATGCAAGACCTTTGATGAGTCGTTTTGAAATT
The DNA here is from genome assembly GCA_046302135.1 of Bacteroidota bacterium. Taxonomy (GTDB): domain Bacteria; phylum Bacteroidota; class Bacteroidia; order B-17B0; family Aurantibacillaceae; genus AM-1111. The sequence goes on from JBKCIQ010000037.1 coordinate 5,117, forward strand.
CCACTACTAGGAGTTTCTTTTTTTGAATCAGATGGAGGCATGCGCGAAAAAGCGGTTTCAATTTTGAATACACAATCATTAATAAGTAAAATTTCTAATGATAGAAGTATAGACAGATTTGATATAAAAGCTCCCAATATTTTTGTTGCAGATATTGCCAGCGGGGATAAATTTTTTTCGGACTCCAATGACAAAAAAAATCTTTCATTAGCACTTCCTGATGTTGTCTGCGTTGAGATGGAAGGTGCAGCAGTAGGGCAGGTATGTTATGAGCATAATATTCCTTTTCTTATCATTAGGGTTATTTCTGACAAGGCCGATGGTTTGGCAGAAAACGATTTCTCGCTTTTCATTAAAAATGTATCAGAGAAATATTATCTTGATTTTATTAAGGTATTTATTGGTTAGAACTTTTTGAAGTTTATTTACCGCCAAATCTGAATCCGATAGATGAATTGATTTTGCTTTCATCGCTAGGATTAAATTCATACACATCACTTAATTCAAGAGTTTCAATATTTTTTTTCGTTCTTTGATTTGCCGGAATTTCCGCCATTCTGAGATGTTGATTTTTTACTGACTCAACTACAACATTTCTTACTTCTCTGGCATTTCCAAAAAATTTATTCCTTTTGGTATATAGCCATGTGAAATAATTTTGAAGATGTTGGCTTGCTTCTATTGTTGGAGTAAGTTGCTCTTTTTTAAATAACATCCCTGCAATCAGCATCATTTCTTCAGGTGAGTAATCATTGAAATTTATTGTTTTGTCAAATCTTGATTTTAGCCCGGGATTTGACTCCGTAAATTTTAGCATATTGTCTGTATATCCAGCTACAATTACACCAAACTTACCTCGGTTGTCTTCCATTCGTTTCAATAGAACTTCTATGGCTTCTTTTCCAAAGTCATTCTCTCCGCCTTCACTAAGAGAATAGGCCTCGTCTATAAATAAAATTCCTCCCATTGCTTCCTCTATCTTTTCCTGAGTTTTTTGAGCAGTCTGTCCAACATAAGAGGCAACTAAACCTTGTCTGTCAACTTCAACAACATGTCCTCTTTCTAAAAGACCAAGTGCCTTGTATATTTTTGCAATAATTCTTGCCAAAGTGGTTTTTCCTGTGCCTGGGTTCCCGGTAAATACTGTATGTAAGGAGAACTTATGAACTACGTCTTTTCCAATATCATTGTAATATCGAATCAGTTTTATTAGTTCACCCACTTCTTGTTTTATGTTATTTAAACCAATCAGCTCGTTAAGCTCCGATAGCGATTCGTTGAGGTGTTTTTCATTTATATTTAAAATGAGTTTTTTAGAATTTTTAGTACTGAAAACACCTTTAAGATCTTCCAACTCTATAGTCTGTAGCTGTTCTTTGGTAAGTAAGTTCATGTCTTTAGATTTCATCAATCTTACTCCCATATTATGCTTTATTTCTTCCATAATACCAAATACGTACCTCGCATTACCAAAGCTTTCTTGTCTCTTTCTGTAAGCTTCTGTTAGCTGTTCTTTTAAAAAGTTTGCCGCATCCTCTGTTAAAACCACTTCTTTTTGTTTGGCCGCAAATTGAGAAATCAAAAAAAGCTCTTCAGGTAAATAGTCATCAAAATGAAAATAATGTGTAAATCTTGATTTCAAGCCTGGATTAGAGTCAAGGAAATTTTGCATTTTTTTCGGGTAACCTGCCCCAATTATCGCGATGTCTCCCTTTCCATCGCTCATTTCTTTAAGAATTACTTCTATTACTTCTTTTCCGAAATCTTTTTCGTCGTCTTCTCTTGCAAGCGAATAAGCTTCATCAATGAATAATATACCACCGCGCGCCGTGTCTATTGCTTTCTTTGTTTTTGGTGCGGTTTGTCCAATGTATTCGGCAACCAAAGTGGCACGGTCTGCTTCAACAACATGTCCTTTTGAAAGCAAACCCATTTTATGATAAATTCTACCTAGCATTTTTACTACTGTAGTTTTCCCCGTTCCGGGATTGCCTGTGAATATGCTGTGCAAATTATTTCCTGTATTTTCTTGAAATCCTTTTTCTTTTCTGATTTTAGCAAAATTCAAATAGGTTATGTTCTCCTTTATACTTTTTTTTACGTTCTCTAGCCCAATCAATTGGTCTAATTCCTCAAGTAATTGTTCAAGTGTTTTGTCATCTTTCTCATCTTTTATCTGATTACTCTTAGCTTTAATACTTGTACCTGTTGCAATTGCTTTTTCGTGACTTAAAATCAGTTCGGGTATTCCCTCAGCCTCTTCCTCCCCACATTCAAAAGAAACAGCACCAACTAGTGTATCCATAAAAACTACTTCAAGGAGGTATTTGTCATCTTTCCACGAGCCGGGTGTCGAATTTCCCCATCCTATGTCAAAAGTGTAGGAGTGATTTTTTTTATCACCTTCTATAAAATTTGATCGTATAATTTGAGCTTTGGGCTGTCCTGCATCGTCAAAATAATTGAAGAAAAGTTCAAAGTGCCAAGGATTATCTGTCTTGGTCTTGATTTTCATCTCACACCAAAGGTATTCTGTGCTTTTGCCATTTATTTTAGTTAAATATTTTTTTGTTTTTTGCTTACTTCCCTCAGAGTCTCCACAATATAACTTTATGTATTCAATATCAAAGTATGGGTTGTTGTCCCTGCTTACCTGTCCTATATCATTAACGTAAAATTGTTGACTTCCTACCAATTCACCGTCAATATAAGCATCCCAAACGTATTCTCCGAAATACCAATATGTTCCGGTAGTTGGATTTCCCCATCCATCTCTAACATAAACAACATTGTCTTCTTTTAAAACGCTTAATTCAGAGTCTAGTGAACACAACTCTTTTTTCTTACCTTCTGTGATTTTACTTGCCTTTAGAACAACTTTACAATCCCAATCTTTCTCGTCGAATAATTTATTGTAAAAGGCAAATTCCACCCTCATAAAAGTGGTTTCCATCCGGTCAAATACCGTTCTGTACCTTTTTGTTGAATTCGCCATCCACTCGTCTGATGAATAAACCTGTAAGCTTTTAAATTTGTAATTTTTCATGCTCAGTTTGTTATAGCTATAAAATTATTTAATGATATAAAATTTAATACACTTTTTCAAGTTTTATGCCTGAAAAATTTACCTGGGTAACAATGAAAATATTTTTACAGTGTTGATTTTAGTGACTATTCTATCCGAAAAAGTCATGATTTATTACTGGAAAATTGACTTAAAATTAACTGGTCCTGATTAAATTTTTATGATTATATAATTTTCATTCGGACTTTATTTGAAATAATCCTAAGTGGAAATAGTATTTTCGTTTAATAGTTTGGTGTTGTATGAGTAGAGCTCTTTTTTCCTCCTCCAAATTCTCTAATTCTTTTGAAAATTGCATCCCTTAAACTATGCCACTGTAATGTGAATTCCATCGCTCCGTTTCCTCTTGTAGCTACTTTGTATGATGAAATATTATAATCGTAAGAAAATCCGAAACTAAAGCCATTAAAATCAATTAGCAATTGAGGTATTATGGCGTCTCCGGGTCTAATGAAACCTCCAAAAGATATTCCTGATTCATGTTTAAAACCTGTGGTTTTTGTAGGGTCTTTGAATCTTAGTCTTAAAAAAGTGCCCATATTCAACTGAGAAAAACTTGCCTGACGTAAGTATATTATAGTGGGCACAACTGATAATTTTGTGCCTTTTATATCAATTTTGGAAGTAATTTCTCCAACTAGTTTCATTGGTAATTTTTCTTCTGAGTAATTTGAATAACCTTGAACCGGTTGGTTTAAATGCCAACCTGCAACGCCTACTTTTAGGTCAAGGTTGTCATCTCTGTCAAATCCTTTTTTAATTTTTTGATACTCCCATTGTAAACCTGCGTTTATGTCTGCATATCCAAATTGCTGAAATTGTGTTGTCTCGAATGATGGAATATTTGGATCAAAGATTTCACCATTGTATTGGCTACCAAATGTAAGATTGGAATAGTTTGCTGTTCTTTGAGCATATCCTCCACCTACTGCGGCACAAATCTTATTCTTATCATCAATGTTAACAATACCACTTACTGATAATAAACCTTGATTAGTTCCAAAATTTGATGCTCCTGCCTGATCATTAAAAAAAGCTAAGCCCCAACCCATGTATGCTCTCTTCGTATTTTTTTCACCTATAACACCGTCAATTGAAGCGGCCATAGTTTTGTAGGGTTGATTCATCGCATTCCACTGACTTCTGTAGTTTAGACAAAATCTATTGTAACCATCAAATAACCCTGTGTTTGCTGGATTGTAAAACAATGGAGCTTCAGTTATTTGAGAAAAATGGATATCCTGACTGTTTATCACACCGAACATGGTAAGATAAATGAACACTAGGAGAAATAATTTTTTCATTTGATATTGAATATGAAATTACTAACGAATTAATGTAACATTGCCTGAAGTCTGTATTACTTTACTTTCCGTAATGGCTTTCAATCTGTAAGCATATACACCGGCAGGTGCCTCGGTTCCTTGGAAAGTACCATCCCATCCTTTGGTTTTATCATTAGTTGAGAAAACTTTCTGTCCCCATCTGTTGAAAACTTCAAATTCTAAACCTGAAACATATAAGGTGCCATAAGGATACAGAAAGTCATTTAGTCCATCTCCATTTGGAGTGAATCCGGTTGGTACTATTACCTCACCTGATAATTCGTATGGTTCTTTGAGTTTGAAAAATGCGGTCACATACTCTGTTGTGTCAAAAACATAGTTTAACAGAGTGTCTTCTTGAGGATTGTTTCCGGGAATTGGGTGTGTTTTAAATTCCCAATGATCAAATTTGTAATTTGAATTTGGTAGTGCGGTAAAATTCATAAACACTGTTGCGTAATAGTTGGCTGTCCATGGGTAGTAACTTGGAACGGCAGTATTTGCTTTTACCCACCCCGCACCCGGTGGCTGTACATCAACGGTAAGAGGGAAGGGTGTGACATTGTAACAATTTTGAATTGCACTGTCGATAAACGTGCAACGCATTCTAATCATGCTGTCCATTAATGCAACTCTGCTTTGCCAATTAGCCATACTTCCTCCCCATTTTGCAATATGTGCAGGCATTTCAGGTGTAAGAAAGCTTAAAAAATATGCATGATGATCCAATATACTGTCACATTGAAGCGCAGTATTTATAAGGTCTGCATACCGGTTAATATACATTGATTTTACAGTGTCGTTTTCATTCATGAGTTTATCAAGAATTGCAGGATGGCCTTGGTTGGGTCCCGAAGATGGAGGGAATGTTGAGGCATAGTCACATGGATCAAGATTCCAACTTGTTGTTGGTAGTCCGGAGAAATTCTCACCCAAATTATAAACGTTATCCATGTCCCACATCCAATATCTCCATTTTTTCTTGTCTCCATTGGGATTTCTGCCTCTCCACCATGCTGAATTCCAGTTTATGAAATCTGAATTCATCACGTAAGAGTTGTAAACCATATAATCAATTAAACTTTTAATACTCAATTTGCTGTCAACATATGCATAATTAGAAGCAATACCCATGTTGTTGTTCATTACAAAATTGTAAATATTAACCCATCCTGTGTCACTTCCATCTTCAATGTTTAATCCTCCCCAAAATTTAAGGTTATCAATTTCATCTTCCGGTTGATCATAGTAGTAATCAGTATAGTCAGTATCAAATTTTTCTCTCCACTCGTAAATCCCCCAGTAAGATCCATTAACAAACAAAATGCATGGCTCATAGCGCCTACCGTCTAGTTCAAGGCCTTTTCTGAATGCGTAGGACTGAACAAAAGCATCTCTCATATGACAGCTTGGATCAGAATCTCCAGGATAATTATCTGAGGCTCCTGCCTTTAAAATGATTTTATCAAAGCGGTCTCTGCTACTAACCCCTAATTTTGGGTTTGTAAAGAATTGTCCTGGATTTGTGTAATTATATCCGTATTCATCATCTGCAATAAAATCAATTCCTCTTTGATTAAACGCCCATGAATCGTTGCCGTGTTTGTCTGCTTCACCATAAGTTTCGTAAAGAAATGTTTTGTTTTCATCAAAGTATTCCAAATTTGGTTTCGGTACTATGCTGTTGTTTCCGTTCATAAGTGTAAGTAACTGATCACCGCAAATAGAAACCACAGGCATTGAATATGTTTGATTTATAAAATAAGTGTTGGTCTCAATGAAACTTTCAAATACTGCCGGATTTGAACTAAAAACTTTAGCTCTTAAAACTGTAGTGGCAGAGATTGAGACCGGGCCGGTATATAGAGTTGAAGAAGATGTTGGTTCATTTCCATTGGTAGTGTATCTGATAGATGAATTAAGTTCAGTTGTTGAAATTGAAACAGATTGCGCTCCTGAATAAAATCCTGGTGCAACGCTAAAAACAGGTTTTTTTGCATAAGCATCTATGCCTGATGTGCCATTTGATGAATTACTTGTTGGAGTTGTGAACAGCTTCCAGGATGAACTTCCGTTTGGCATTCTTCCCCAACTATGCCCAGTTTGATGTCTTCTGATGTAAACTGAATCAAGAAATCCTCCTGAGCCATTGGATAACACAATATAATCCGGTTTACATTGTTGAAGTTTGAAACCTGCATGGTAGTTTCCTGCCAGTAAAGTGTCTTTTCCTGAGCACCATATTCTTAGGAAACCTCCTGAAGGTATCGAAGCGCCTGAAGGAATTTGCCATTTCATTGGAGTATTTGGGTTATCACTCAAATAAAATCCGCCAATACTTGCTGCAGTGGTTCCGGGATTGAATAATTCTACCCAGTCGGGGGTTGAGCCGAAATTATCCGTAATGGTTTTATTGGCGCAAGAATATTCATTGATTACCACTTGTGATTGGATAAACAATAAATAAAGAGAGAAAGCGAAAAAAAAGTACGCTTTTTTCATATTAGTTATTTTAATTTTGCATAACTCATTAGTTTTCATGAGTAATGCCTAACAAACTTAGTTAATAATAACAAATTAAACAAGGCACATTTCATTATTAATTAAACGTTGAAATCTGAATAAAAACTTTAACGCTTAACACGTGTTTTTAATAGTTAATTTTACCGCTAATAATGAGCGAAATAATTAAACACGAATGCGGTATTGCTTTGGTTCGTTTGCGTAAACCTCTTTCTTTTTACAGGGAAAAATATGGTTCGGCGCGATACGGCTTGCATAAACTATATCTATTGATGGAAAAAATGATCAATAGGGGTCAAGACGGTGCCGGAGTTGCCGTAGTAAAATTAGATACGCCTCCTGGTATTAAATACATTGACAGACAGCGTTCTGTTGAAACTAAGGCCACTCAGGATATTTTTTTACGTATAAATGAAAACTTTACCGAAGCTCAAAAAAAATTCCCTGATCAGTATCAAAATGTTAATTGGCAAAAAGAAAATATCCCTTTTTTAGGGGAGTTGCTGCTAGGGCATTTGCGTTACGGTACATATGGTAAGAATAATATTGAAAGTTGTCATCCATTCCTAAGGCAAAATAACTGGAAAACCAGAAATCTTGTAGTAGCCGGAAATTTCAATCTAACAAACGTAGATGAATTATTTGATCATTTGGTTGAAATAGGACAACATCCTAGAGAAAAATCTGATACTGTAACTGTAATGGAAAAAATCGGTCATTTTCTTGATGTTGAGAATGAACGTATTTTTAAAATTCATAAGCAATTAGGAAAAAGTAATCAGGAAATTTCAGAATGCATAGCCGAAGATCTGGATATTGCCTCAGTCCTTAAAATAGCAGGTAAGAAGTGGGATGGAGGTTATGTTATGGCTGGTTTACTTGGTCATGGCGATGCTTTCGTTCTTCGTGATCCTAATGGCATTAGGCCGGCTTTTTATTTTCAAAATGAGGAATTTGTTGTAGTGGCATCAGAAAGGCCGGTAATTCAAACTGTTTTTGATGTGAAATTTGATGAGGTAAAAGAACTTGATAGAGGTTCTGCAATCATTATAAAGAAAAACGGCGATTTTAATATTCGCCAGGTGAGAACACAAAGAGAAAACAAGCAATGTTCATTTGAAAGAATTTATTTTTCCAGAGGAAACGATGCTGAAATCTATAAGGAGAGAAAAAACTTGGGCAAGAACCTTGTTCTTCCTGTTTTAAAATCTGTGAACAATGATTTAAAGAATACGGTTTTCACCTACATACCCAACACAGCAGAGGTCGCTTTCGGAGGTCTGATTGATTCACTTCACGCATTTCTTAACGAGGAAAAGAAAAATTTGTTATTCAATAGACAAAATGATTATGATGAAAAACAGTTGATAGATCTGCTTAGTATACAGCCAAGAGTAGAGAAAATTGTTTTAAAGGATGCCAAGCAAAGAACATTCATTACTGACGATGTAAGCAGAGACGATCTTGTAAGTTTGGTTTATGATATTACATACGGTAAAGTTCGGGAAAACATAGATAATTTAGTATTGTTAGACGATAGTATCGTTAGAGGTACTACGCTTAAAAAATCTATCCTTAGAATAATAGATAGATTAAAACCTAAAAAAATTGTTGTAGTTTCTTCCGCACCTCAAATTCGTTATCCCGATTGTTATGGTATTGATATGGCAGTCTTAGGGAAATTTATAGCCTTTGAGGCGGCAATTTCATTGTTAAGGCAAAGAGGTTTAGGAAATATTCTTGAGGATGTTTATTCTAAAGCTAAATATCAATTAACGCTTCCTAAAGAAGATCAGGTTAATGTTGTAAAGGAAATCTATGCTCCGTTTTCGGCTGATGAGATTTCAGTTAAGATTGCAGAACTCATTAAGCCTTCTGATTTATCATCAGAGTTTGAAATTATTTATCAAAGTATAGAGGGATTGCATGCAAGCTGCCCGGCGCATTTGGGTGATTGGTATTTTACAGGTAACTATCCAACCGCAGGTGGTATTCGTGTAGCTAATAAAGCATTCGTGCACTACATGGAGGGGAAGTTGGTGCGTGCCTATTGAGGTTTAATATATAAGATCTGAGTTTAAAAACGCATTTAGATAAAACTTTTGTTTTCTTATCCGCTGTTCATCACGAAATAGATATTGCTGGTCTTTTACATCAATCATTGGTAAGTGATAATTATTCTTATTTCTCAATCCTTTTGGAAGAAAACATCCGTCATGAATAATTCTGTTTTGCACTAGATGTCTAATTTGTTCAGCATCTGTTCCTAGATTAATTTTTATTTGTTGTTTGTATGAAATATCAGAAAATTCAGCTGAGGCGCAAAGTATTCCGTGAGAAAGTAATCCATAACGGTTGGCGGTAGTATCAAGATAACCTGCCGGTGAGGGGTACAATGAATCTTTGATGCTTTTTCCCAGCATTCCTGTCCAATTGTACTGAGTGATTGCAAAACGAAAATTCTGATGTTCATATGCAACCTGTATACCTGCTGTTCGAAATCTGTCTAGCGTTGGTCTTGCCAGAATATCGTTTTCATGTGTAATATAAAAATTGTCGAATGAAAATGAAATGCTTCCGGTTTGCTGTGTAGTTTTTATTTTATTGAAATATAGGTTATAACAATACGATATTGAATTTGAAAATTTGGTCAAATTTGAATTTTTGTTTAGAAAAAATCTTTCCTTCTTATTTTCATCGCCGTATGAGAATAATATTCCGGATGAGAACTGAATTTCGCCATGCGAAATTTTTGGGCCTAAGTAACGGAGGTTGTAATTCAATCTAAGTTCATTGTTCCATTGAAAATTATCTGTTATCAGAGAAAAACTTTTTGCAAAAACTCCAAAAGAATTTATGTGTGTACCTGTTGAGATGTAAATACCTGCCAAAAAAATTGTGTTTCCGGATTGTAGCTGTAATTGAGGAAAGGCTTTGAATGCCAATAACAAAAGCAGACATGAAAATATTTTATTGATTTTTTTTAGCACAATTTTTTGAAATGAATTTTCATTCCAAAATTATTCAATTCAATGAATATTGATCAATGTTTTAATTTTAGTTGCTAGACTTTCAGTATCTATATTCATAGCATCTACGATTAAATTTGCTTTAGAATAGAATATTTCCCGTTGAGCAAGAAGAGTTTTTAATTTTTCAAGTTTTTGATTTTCATCAAGCCCCTTGAACATTGGTCTTTTGTTTGGTTTCTGAATCAATCTCGAATGCAATGCCTCAGGACTCATTTTTAAATAGACGCATATTCCATTTTTCTGAACGAGCTTATAGTTATTTTCGCTACAAATACTACCACCTCCCAAAGCAATAACTGTATTTTTAAATTGATTTGTAACATTTACTAGTGCCTGTGACTCAATCTCTCTGAAATATTTTTCACCCTTTTCTTCAAAAATTAACTGTATTTGTCTATTGTATTTTTCCTCAATGTAAACATCGAGGTCAATAAAAGGCCATTTAATTGTTTTCGAAATTCTTTTACCTAAAGTGCTTTTACCACAACCCGGCATTCCTACAAAGAAAATGTTTCCAGTATAAGAGTCGGGCATTATTTACCTTCTATCCAAGAGGTGATTTTGTCGCTCATAGGGGAGGTCATACTTGCAAAATTATCAACTAAATTGCCGTTTTCATCTATAATGAATTTTTCAAAGTTCCAACGAACGGTACAATCCATCTTTCCGTTTTCTGATTTTTTTGTTAGCCACTGATAAACGGGATGCATGTCACTGCCTTTAACGGAAATTTTTTCCATCATTTGAAAAGAAACACCATAATTTTTTTTGCAAAATTCCTTTATTTGGGTGTTTGAGCCCGGTTCCTGCCCTCCAAAATTGTTTGCAGGGAATCCAAGAATTACAAAGTTTTTAGACTTATAGGTATTATACAATTTCTCCAAAGTTTCATATTGAGGCGTAAACCCGCATTCAGAGGCAGTGTTTACAATTAAAACTTTTTTTCCTTTTAGCGTCGAAAAATCGAAGTTACTACCATCAATTGTTTTTGCCGATAGATTATAAAATGTTTTATTGTTGTTCATATTGGTAAATAAAAAAAAGGTGATTAATAAGGGAAGAATAAGTTTTTTCATTATGTAATTTTTTTACTAAGGTAGAGTCGAAAATCTCAATTTCGTTTACCGCTCATCACATTATTTTTTCAAAACCCAGGCATCAGCATAATGAGATCTGACTTTATTTAGGTTCGACGCCGCATCATCAATAACATTATAACCACCGGCACTTACAACGTAGAGATTTTTTTCATTCTTGCCAATAATTCTTGATGAGAAATTATTGGAAACGGCTTGTTTTGTCATTCTTTCTGCATTGCTTTTATCTCTAAAGCAACCAATTATTATTTCGTAATCTTTGGAACCTGATGGTGGACTGTAGGGATTGGTCTTTGATAAGATTTCTTGTTTTAGTGAACTATTATTTTGGCTTTTACCATTCCCAACATAAACAAAAACAATATTTTCCTCACTACTTAATGACATAGATCCGGTACCATTTTGATTAATGGTGATTTGATGTTTATTTGATGTGTCTGTAAAATTTTCAATTTTCCCATGAAAGTTTTTTGAAGTGTACCTTGCTTGCTGAGAATTAAGAAATGGATTAAGGCCTGCCAGAAAACTATTTTTAGGACTCAATGAAACAGCAATCATAAACCCAACAATTAGACAAACGGTGGCAAGAGAAATTGCTGTTTTTGTATTTGTCTTGAACCATGTTTTAAAATCAGTTTGATTAACGTTTTTTCTGTCAGCTTTTGGTTCTGAAGCAATTTTTGTTGTGTTTTCAACTTTCCTGATTGATACAGGCTTTAGACCAAATGACTCCGCAAGAAAGTTAAGATTAACTGCTGATTCAAATTGAATATTTCTTTCTTTATCAAGATAGAAGGTGCCAACATGATCGATTTCTTTTCTTGAGTTATTTGATAATGATAAATTGATGTCGGAAACAAAATCATGTATTTGTTTTACAGCGGCCTGGTAAGTTAGGTTGTTTTTGGCAATTATTTGATTTGCCAGTAATCCATCATTGTTACTAAGGTTTACATTGAATAAAACAGATTTCTGAGGAGGGATAAGTCTGTTACTTCCATTTTCTATGTAGGCGGGTGAAGTTCTGGAAACAAATCCTCCAAGTCCAGGTACTATTACACAGTCGTGTCTGTGTATCAAATCGCAAATTATTTCTTCTAAGGTATTGTTCATGAACCTAAGTGTAAAGATAAATATTTAATGTTTTTCAATTCAACAAAATTTATAATATTATAAAATTTTTTCAAATATATTTTGGTTAATTTAGAGCCGCGTTTTTTTGTTTCGATGCGGAAAATTATTTCTTTAATTTTTGTTTTTACTTTCATAATTTATTTTTAAAGAAATTAAAAATCGTAAGAAGATGATAAAAAAAAC
>JBKCIQ010000038.1:0-60479 GCA_046302135.1 Bacteroidota bacterium
CACCGCCTACACTTTCAGCAAACACAGGAACAGGGAACGGAGTAATTTGTAACGGATCACCAATCACCATTTTCACTGCACTATCCGGTGGTGCGCCTCCATTTAACTACGCGTGGTTTCCAAATGTCTCTAATTCCGACACAGCATCTGTTCAAAATCCGGGCACTTTCCAGGTTATCATTTCCGATTCCGTTGGTTGTAAAGATACAGCCACAATTACAGTCACATCCAGTAATCCGAATGTAAGTATAACAGGAGACCTTTTAATTTGTCCCGGCGAATGCACAACACTCTATGCGAATGCTAATGGTGGTACAGCACCTATGGTAAACACTTGGGCCGGGGTAACAACTGATAGTTTAGTTGTTTGTAACGGAGGTACATTTTCTGTTTTAACAACGGATAATTCAGGATGTGTTGATTCTGCTTCTGTTTTAATTACTCAAGATGTTGCGCCGGTAGCATCGTTTACCACAAACCCTGTCTCTCCATCTCAACCAAATGTTACAATTGGATTTACAAGTACTTCTACAATTGCCTCCGGAAACATTACCAATTACTTCTGGAGTTTTGGAGATAATACAAATGCCACAGGTCAAAACACCTCTCATTCTTATGCCGAAAGTGGTTCTTATTCTGTTACATTAGTTGTTGTTGGCAGTTCAGGTTGTGTAGATACAATTAGTGGAATTTATGTTGTAGATGCTTTGTTAAATGCCCCAAACATTATCACGCCAAATAATGATGGCATAAATGATGCGCTATATTTTAAAGGTTTGGAATATTTTAGCAACAACCGCATATACATATACAACAGGTGGGGCCAATTAATTTACGATGCTTCGCCTTACAATAATAATTGGAAAGGTGAAAATCAGCCGGACGGTACCTACTTTTATATCCTCGAAGTTCCTGATGGCAAACCACAGGAAAATTACTCCGGTTACTTTATGATATCAAGGTAAGGTTGTTTATTATTCTGTTTTAATCGATAATTTTTCTTTTTTAATATTTATATTTTTATTTAGCTATTTGAATCTAAATTGAATTTCAAGTCTTGTTTTATAATTCTATTAATAATTCTGTCCGGAAGGATTTATTGTCAGGACAGTTTATTATGGCTGAAAAATTTTGATTACAGGAAAGCAGATTCAATAGCCCTAAATTTTCCAAAAAGAAAATTCAAATCTTTTACAGATGTGGCCGCTCCTCTTTGCGAAAAATTAAACACCGAACATGAAAAATTCAGAGCAATTTTCAGGTGGATAACAAACAACATTGAATATAACAAAAGTGCCTCTAATGTATCAGATGCAGATGTTGTAGTCCGAAAAAATAAGGCTGTATGCATGGGCTTCTCTGGCCTTCTAAAAGAAATGTGCAACAGTGTAGGAATTGGGTGTGACACCATTTCCGGTTACACCAAAACCGAGGTAAGAGATATCGGGAAAAAATTGAAAAAGACAGATCATGCATGGAATGCAGTGCTTTTATACAATAAATGGTATTTGGTTGATGTAACATGGGCGACCAGTAAGTATAACGTAGTAACCCATAAATTTGAAAAACAATTTGACGAACATTACTTCATAACTCATCCAGAAACTTTTTTAATGGATCATTTTCCGGAAGACAAAAAATGGCAATTGGTTTCAAAACCAATAAGCAAAAAAAGTTTTATCAATTCGCCAATTTATTACGCCGATTTTTTTCATTTAGAATGTTCAGAATTCTCAATAAAAAACGGAAAATTTTCAATAAAATCAGATAAAGCGATATTACTCTCTTTTAAATCAAAAAAGGAAATCAATGAAGCAGGGTTAATGCTTAATTATGACAATACACTTTTGGTTGCACCAATCAAATTTGATACAAAAACTGGCCTTTACAGTATGGAATTTTACCTTGAAAAACCTGGAAATTACGATATAACATTGTTTTTAAACAAGTTAGCTACAAGCGAGTTTATAGTTAAAGTAAAAAAGTAATGTTATTTTTTTGAATTATATTAAAAAAATGATTTACTTTGCATCCCCAATTTTAAGTAATTAAATTTTACAGTTATGTCAAGAATTTGTCAGTTAACCGGAAAAAAAGCAATAAAAGGAAACAAGGTTTCCCACTCCAATATGAAATCACGTCGTCAGTTCAAGGTAAACCTTAAGAGAAAACGTTTCTTTGTGCCTGAAACCGGGGAATGGGTTACATTACGTGTATCAACCTCTGCGATAAAAAATATTAACAAAAAGGGTATCTCTGCTTGTCTAAAAGAGGCGAAACAGAAGGGTATACTTTCATAACTAAATTATTTTATTTTTTTACAAACCTTGCTAATTTTACATGGCAAGGTTTTTTTATTATATGAGATATCTTCTAATTATAATTTTTTGTTTTGGAATTCTTCAATCCCAGAATGACAGCCTTTATGACCAGGATGGCCTCACCCCTGAATTCCACGCCGGAAGGAGAAATGCATTTAGGAAGTTAATGGACTCGGGTTCAGTTGCATTTTTTTTCTCCAACCCGGTTCGTCAGCGTGCAAATGATGTTGAATATGAATTTCATCAGGATCCGAACTTCTATTACATGACCGGACATACTGAACCAAACGCAGTACTTGTCATTTTCAGAGATAAGATTTTGATAGATTCTATTGAAACAAATGAAATAATTTATGTTCAACCGAGAAACGCGGAAGATGAAAGCTGGACCGGAAAGAGACTTGGTATTGAAGGTGTAAGAAAAAAACTCAAATTTGAATATGCTTTTGAAAATCTCGAGTTCCAGGATTTAAAATTAGATTATTCAAAATTCAGTAAAATTTACTACCCCTATTTTTATAATGATGTTAGAGATGACTATTACAATTCAGGGGATTTATACTCGTTGATCAAAATATTTGAAGAAAAGACACAAAGATTTAAAAATAAAAAAGACTATTCCGGTCATTATAAAATTTGTGCTCAGTTAAGGGAAATAAAACTTCCGGAAGAATTAAAACTTTTGAAAAAAGCAATAGATATTTCGGTGAAAGGACATCTTAAACTAATGCAAAGCCTTAGACCGGAAATGAGAGAATATCAAGCACAAGCTATAGTAGAGTTTGGGTTTAAATTCAACGGTGCTGAATACGAAGGTTATCCAAGCATATTGGGTGGAGGTGAAAACTCATGCATTCTACACTATATCTCAAATAGAAAAAAGTTGCAAAATAAAGATATACTTGTTTGTGACGCAGGCGCAGAATACCACGGCTATACTGCAGACATTACCAGAACGCTTCCTACTGATGGTTTATTCTCTCAAGAAGAGAAAGCAATTTATAACATTGTTTTACTTGCTCAGGAGGAAGGTATAAAAGCCTGTAGAAAAAACAACCCATTCAGGGCATCACATCTTGCGGCAGCAGAAGTAATAAAAAATAAATTATTCGAGCTCGGTGTTACAAAAAGAGAAGATGACTATATGAAATACTTTTTTCATGGAACATCACATTATCTTGGCCTTGATGTTCACGATGCAGGAACAAACGGAAGATTAAAGCCGGGAAGCGTGATTACAGTTGAACCCGGAATTTACATTCCCGAAGGGAGCCCATGTGATAAAAAATGGTGGAATATTGGGGTTAGGATAGAAGATGATATTTTGATTACTGAAAACGAACCGGAAGTTTTGAGTAAAGAACTACCAAAAAAAATTGAAGAAATAGAAAAGCTAATGTCCGGAAACAAAGAAGGGAAGTTACAAATCAAAGATTAACACCTGCTTTCAAAAAAAAACCTAACTTTGTTTGTAAATGGGGGAAAAATATTGTATAAAGTTTAGTCTCTTCCTGGTTGTAGTAATTGTCGTTTCTTTGGTTTCTGCTTCGTTCATTAAAACATATTACGGTGCAAATACAACAATAGAATTAAATAAATTAATTGGTGAGGAGGAAAACGAAGATGGACAGGAAGATGAAACTGAAGAGCAGGGCGTTTTTTTATATTCCTCTGAATTTTTTTTAATGTCAGGCTCTTTAATCAATCTGCATTCTTTACAACCTCTAAATTACAACTGCTTTTACGCTTATCAATTTTCAATAGAAATAATACCTCCGCCTCCTAAACACTTTTTTATCTAACCGACCCGGATAAAGTGTTTAATTTTTCAAAATTATTTTAATGTCTGCATCAAAAAATAAGCAAAAACCCTTTGCGTCTTTAAGCAATATCAAATATGACCTAAAGGCGGGTTTAATCGTATTCCTAGTAGCTTTACCACTTTGCCTTGGCATTGCCCAGGCACAAAAAGTTGACTTATTCTCAGGTTTAATTTCTGGAGTTATTGGAGGTATTGTAGTTGGAGCCGTCAGTAAATCTAAACTTAGTATAAGTGGCCCCGCCGCAGGTTTAACTACAATTGTTATAGCATCAATTGCAAACTTCAAAGACCTTATTCCCGGACACAGTGCTTTCGGGCTTTTCCTCACATCACTTTGCATTGCAGGATTACTGCAGGTAATACTAGGGTTTTTAAAGGCAGGAATAATAGGTTATTATTTTCCTTCGTCGGTCATAAAAGGAATGTTGTGTGGTATAGGAATACTACTCATTGCAAAAGAGATTCCGCACTTTCTCGGTGATGATAGAGATCCACAGGGAGATCAGACATTTATACAAGAAGATAAAGAGAATACATTAACAGAAATAATGAATGCTTTCAAGTTTTTTTCACCCGGGGTTGTATTAATTGGTAGCGCATGTCTTTTTATACTAATATTATGGCAATCCGGATTAGTAAAAAAAATAAACTGGCTATCTTTTTTACCGGGACCTTTAGTTGCAGTTATTACAGGTGTATTAATGAACCAGTTTTTTATTCATTATTTTCCAAACTTAGCAATCATCAACAGTTCACATCTTGTTAATTTACCTTCAATCAACTCAACGGAACAACTTATTTCAAAATTGCAATTTCCTGACTTATCCGGGCTCGCATATTACAAAGTTTGGGAAACAGGATTTTTACTTTGCTGTGTTGCAAGCCTTGAATCATTGCTAAGCGTTGAGGCAATTGATAAACTAGACCCGGAAAACGATATTACTCCCACAAATCGTGAATTAATTGCACAAGGTATAGGAAATTTTATTTGCGGATTAATTGGCGGCTTACCGGTTACCTCAGTTATTGTACGAGGTTCAGCAAACGTAAACGCAGGAGCAAAGTCAAAATTTTCGGCTGTTTTTCATGGTGTCTTACTGCTAACAGCTATTTTTTTAATTCCAAGTATCCTTAACTTGATACCATCAGCGGCACTTGCGGCAATTTTAATTGTTACCGGATTTAAACTAACTAGGCCTTCAATTTTCAGAAATGTTTACAAACAAGGCTGGGATCAGTTTCTGCCATTCATTATTACCATAATAATTTTCTTACTCACAGATCTTCTTAGAGGTGTTTCACTAGGAATTGTTGTAGGAATTATTTTTATACTCAGGCAAAACTACAGGAATCCTTTCAAACTTATACAAGACAACATAGATGGGACACCCCACTTTTTCATTAAACTATCACAAAATGTAACCTTTCTTAATAAAGGTAAAATTGTGGAAACATTACATAATATTCCTCCCGGATCAAAAGTTTATATTGATGGGGGCAGAAGTCAGTTTGTTGATAAGGATGTTTTGGAGGCAATAACAGAATTTAAAAAATCAGCACATTTAAAAAATATCAATGTAGAGTTGGAAGATATCAAAGAAGTAGACTTGATTTCCACACATTAAAACAATAACTGATGGATAATTCTTATAAAAAATTAATTGATGGCAACAGAAAATATGCCATGGAAAAAAAACACGATGACCCAAATTATTTTAAAAAACTGGCCTTGGGTCAAGATCCTCAATATTTATGGATTGGGTGCAGTGATAGTCGTGTTCCGGCTAATGAGGTAACCAATACCGTGAGCGGAGATATATTTGTACACCGTAATATAGCAAACATGGTGGTACACACAGATGTTAACCTAATGAGTGTTTTAGATTATGCAGTTAATATTTTAAAAGTAAAACATGTAATTGTTTGCGGACATTACGGTTGCGGTGGTGTAAAAGCGGCTATGAAATCTGAATCATTTGGCTACGTAGACTCATGGCTTAGAAAAATTAAAGAAATTTACCAGAAATATAATGAAGAATTGAACAAGATTGAAGATTTTGAATCTAGAGCAAACAGGTTATGTGAGTTAAATGTAATTGAACAGGTACATGACTTGGCCAAAACTAAAATCATTCAGGAAGCTTGGAAGACCAGGAAGCTTCAAATTCATGGCTGGGTGTATGGATTGGATGACGGACTCATAAAAGAGTTAAATACCCTTATTGATGATATAAATGAATTGGAACCCGTTTTTCATTATAAAAACATTTAATTTTTTTTCGTCAGCAGCTAATTATTCTGAAAAATTATTGAGATAAAAAAGTGAGTACTGAATTAACAAATGCAGAAGAGAACTATCTTAAAGCGATTTACAAATTGTCTTTAATCGCTATCGGAAAAATTAGTAATGTAGAACTGGCTGGAATTTTAAAATTAAATCCACCAACGGTTTTAGAAATGGTAAGACGCCTTCAGAAAAAAAATTTATTGAGGTACAACAAAAAAACCGGAGTAATACTTAGTGAAAAGGGTAAAAAGAAAGCAATTCAAACCATAAGAAAACATAGATTATGGGAAGTTTTTTTGCATGAAAAATTGGGATTCAGGTGGGATGAAGTACATCAAATTGCAGAACAGCTTGAACACGTACAAAGCGATGAGCTTTTAAAGCGATTAGATAAATTTTTAGAATACCCAAAATTTGATCCACATGGAGATCCAATTCCTAATGCAAATGGTAAGCTTACAGAACACAGCGGCATTCCGCTTAGTAAATCAAATTCTGTAAAAATTCACACTGTTGTTGGAGTAAAAAACAACGATGATTCATTTTTGAAATTACTCGGTACAAATAAAATTCAGTTAGGATCACAAATCAAAATAATGAACACTGAAGATTTTGATCAGTCAATGAAAATTAAGATTGATAAAAAATACATTGTTCGGATTTCAAAAAAAGTTTCGGAAAACCTTCTTGTTATCTAAATAAAATCCTTTTTTGATTTTTCTTCTAAATAGGAATTGATGTGGCGCTCTTTTTTAATTGGATAGATATCATCAAATGCAATCATTATTCCTGTTTCTTCAACGCCGCCAAAATCCGGGTTCATAGAAGTCCCAAAAGTTTTCATATGTGGGGAAGTATTCATGTAGGAATTAACCAACGGTGGAATATTTTCTCCGATGGAACGAATTGCTTTATTTAAGGCGGCGTGTCCTTCCTTATAGCCCAAATCCTTCAACCCAGAAAGAAAAGGAACTACATCTGTTGTATAATTAACCGCATGTCTAGGAATTACCAATTTTTCATTATCAGGAAAATAATGATGCATAAATGCAATAATTAGATCCCTTGCGACTCTATTAAAATCTGAATACATCGTTACCTTACCGTAAAAATAACGTTGATCCGGATTATCAACTATTACAGCACCCAAGCCATCCCAGAGATTATCTAGAGAAAAAAGGCCTTTTCTAAATTCTTCACTTGGTTGGTAGGCTGGCTGAACCCAGCTTCTACCTAACTCAATGGTATACGGTAAATAGTTTTTATTAAATACTTCTGAAAATCTGAAAAGTTCGGTTGTGGCAACTTTTACCTCTCCGTCTAAAAATTCGGCATCCTTTAGTTTAATAAATCTGTAGGCCCCTATAATTTCCATATCTGTAGGATTCCAAACAAGCAATTGCTGGTATGGGTGACTTCCGGTATCGTAAACATCTGTATCAATACTTTTACCTGTTCCACCACCGGCATGCCTAAAGGTTACCTCTCTTAACCTACCAATTTCTAACATTACGTTGGGTGATTTATTGGCGGTAGTAATGTAAATCTCATTATTGCCCTTAAAAGTTTTTCTTACCGGGCCAATAGCATTTAATTCGGTCAGCAATAACTCTTTTTCAATCGGAGGAATGATTTTCTCCATAAAATACCTGCTGGCTAAAGATAATGATTAATTATTCGAATTTTAAAAATATAAAAACATGTTTTTATTCTGTTATTGTGAACTTCGGTTTCTACTCTTGGCATATTCAGTAAAGTCATTTTTACCCGTCATCCCCATTTCATAAACAAAACTCTTCACTAATTGAGCCCACTGTTGAGGGCTACGGCTCTTATCAAAGAAAGTGTAAGGAACAGGATTACCAAATCTGATTTTAATTTTTTTACCTTTTTGTTTAACCATTTCATCAGGAAGAAAAATCATTTCAATATTCATTTTAATACCCAATCTTTTCCTCCATAATGAAAGATTATAAAAAAATTCAGAATTCTTTCCGGCAATGAAAGCAGGTATTATTGGTTTCTTGGTTTCAATTGCTTTAGTAATGAAACTTTTTCTCCACTCTAAATCCATTATTTTCCCTTGTTGCTTCCTCGAAACTAAACCGGCAGGAAAAACAAGCACAGACTCATCACCTGCATAAACCTCATCAATTAATCTAAGAGCTTCTTTGGTATTTCCTCCTACTTTGTTTACAGGTACAAATAAAGTTTTAAAATTCTCTAGTTTGGTCAGAATATCATTCACAAAAAAACGAATATCCTTTCTTCTGGAACTAACTGCCTTAATTAAGGCCATTCCGTCTAAACCGCCTAGAGGATGATTACTGCAAATAATTACTCCGCCCGAATATGGAATATTTTCTTCACCACTCCACTCTACCTCAGCACCCATCCATTTTAACGCAGCATCATTAAAATCTAGATGAAACAAATTCTGATTTACCTCAAGGCCTTCATTTATGAAATCCTGATGGATTTTTTTTTTGATGTATGAAATAAGAAAACCCGGCATTAATCGGTACAAACGAGGATTTTTCTCTTTAAGTACTGCGTCAACGTCAAAAAATTTTACTGATGATTTTTTCATTAAAACAACAACACAAAGTTAGCATTTAAAAATTGCATTCTGTTTCAATGAAAAAGAGATAACTAAAACAGGAAATAAAAGTTCTTTATCAAAAAAGTTATCAACAAAGTGGTGGAAAATGGTGTTTTGTGGTAGAAAGTGGGGATTTTTGATTATTTTTGTCCATATTCTTTTAAAATGACAAACGGACTTTGGGGAGAATTTGAGTGTAAGATGGATGCCAAACTAAGGTTTGTGTTTCCCGTTAAGCTCAGAGAGCAAGTCGGGGATCAGTTTGATGAAGGGCTAATGATTGCAAGAGATCTGAATAGGAATATCTTAAAAGTTTATCCGATGAAAAATTGGAACAGGATTAACAAGCACCTTTCCAAACTAAACAGATTCATTAAAAAGAATGATGACATAGTTAGAAGAATAACTGGTGGAGCAACTGCTGTTGAAGCGGACAATACAGGACGTGTATTGATTCCAAGATCACTTGCTGAATGGGCCGGACTAAAGAGTGAAATTGTTGTTTTCGGTAGCAATGATGTCATTGAAATATGGGATAAGAAATCATATCAAGATTTTTATAACGAAACAACCGATATAGAAAAAATTGCCGAAGAGGTATTTAACGGAATGAGTTTCGGATCGGAAGATGAAGAATAAAACACTTGATGATGAATAAACAATATCATCAGCCCGTTCTTTTAAAAGATTGTATAAATGGTCTAAACATTAGGGAAAGTGGAATCTACGCAGATGTGACATTTGGCGGAGGTGGACACTCTAGGGAAATCATCAAAAAACTTGGTAGCAAAGGAAAGTTGATAGTTTTTGATCAGGACCCCGACGCAGTTAAAAATATTTGGGAAGATAAACGCCTAACGTTCATTCCTCAAAATTTTAGACACCTTTCATCATTTCTCAGGCTACATGGCATCAAAGGAGTTGACGGAATACTCGCAGACCTAGGTGTTTCTTCGCATCAGTTTGATACAGGGGAAAGAGGTTTTTCGATCCGATTTGAAGGCCCATTGGATATGAGAATGAGCAAAAGCGGCACATTAAGCGCTGAGGAAATTTTGAACTCATACGATGAAAGGAAACTTAATGAAATTTTCAGGACTTATGGAGAGATTAACGAGTCTGGAAGACTTGCAAGATCAATCGTAAACTTCAGAAGTGAAAAAAGAATTTCTTCAACTGAAGAATTGAAATCAATGATTAAATCCATAATGCCAATAAAAGAAAAACAAAACAGGTACATGGCTAGAATTTTTCAGGCGTTGAGAATAGAAGTAAATGATGAAATGGGAGCTCTGAAAGAATTTCTTGACCAGGCAATTAAAGTTTTGAATCCGGGCGGCAGACTAGTTGTATTAAGTTATCACTCACTTGAAGATAGGATGGTTAAAAATTTAATAAAGACAGGCAATACCGATGGAAAAATTGAAAAAGATTTTTATGGAAACATATACAGGCCATTTAAACAAATCAACAAAAAACCAATTGAACCTGATGCTATAGAAATTGAAAATAATAAAAGATCAAGAAGTGCAAAATTAAGAATTGCAGAAAAAATTTAAAATGGCCAATAGATTCGTAGAAATAGAAGAAAATAAAAACCCCGAACAGGAAGCTCAGGCAGTTGAGCTCAATGATTCAGTTAATGAGTCTACTAAGAAGAAAAAGGGAAGACTTGCGAAATCTATCACAGCTGTTTTTGGCGGAAATTTTCTTGATAACCCAAACATAATTAAACTCATTCCATTTATACTCTTTTTGTCTCTTCTAGGCCTTGGATATATTGCTAATGGATATTGGGCTGATAACAAAATCAGACAGTTAAATAAACTTAACAATGAGCTCAAGGAACTAAGAACAGAACATGTTTTTGTTCAAAGCGAACTAGAATCATCAACTAATGAAAATAATATTGCAAAGAAGGCAGAAAAATTAGGACTATCTGAAACAAGAATTCCACCGAAAAAAATTCTTGTACGCGATTCTTCAATGATTAAAGAAAATGGAAAATAAAAAAGAGATAATTGCTCGAGCTTATGTAGTATATATAGGAGTATTCCTTTTTGCAGTTGCAATTATATGGAAAATAGTCAACATACAGTTTGTTGAAGGAGAAAAATGGAAATTGAAGGCAGAGCAAATGAACAGAAAGGAATTTGAAATTGCCGCAATGAGGGGAAACATTTATGATATCAATGGAAATTTATTAGCAACTTCCCTACCCTACTACGAAATTGCAATGGATGTTTCGGCCCCATCAATTACGAATGAAGATTTTGAAAAGTATGTAGATTCATTATCTATAAGAATGGCAAATCTTTTTAATGAACCCGGAAAAGACAGAAGATTCTATAGCAAACTGTTGAGAACTGCCAGAAGAACAGAAGATAGGTATGTGGTCTTACATAGAAACGTTTCGCAGAAGCAATTTAAAGAAATTAAAACTTTCCCGCTTCTTAGAAGAGGTGCCCGTGGAGGTTTGGTATACATCCAAACAAATAAAAGAGAACATCCTTATAAAATTCTTGCGGCAAGAACAATTGGTTTTGAAGGACGAGAAGAAGATAAAATTAAGGGGGTAGGAATTGAGGCGGCGTATGACAGTATTCTTAAAGGAACTGTAGGAAAAAGGATGATGCAAAAAATTGCAGGAAATGTATGGAGACCATTAAACACTGATAATGAGATTGAACCTCAAGATGGATGCGAGCTCGTTTCAACCATTGACATAAGAGTACAAAATGTGGCAGAACAAGCTCTGATGAAACAACTAATAACAAATAAGGCTAGCCACGGATGTGTAATTCTTATGGAGGTGAAAACAGGAGAAATCAGAGCAATCGCAAACCTCAAAAGAAAAGATTCTACCACATATCAAGAAAGCTACAACTTCGCAATTGGCGATGCAACAGAGCCTGGCTCAACATTTAAACTTGCATCACTACTGGCGGCTATGGATGATGGTTATGTGGATCTTGATGATAAAATAAATGTTGGTAGTGGTACCTGTTATTATTATGATCAGAAAATGGAAGACTCACATGCACCTGCAAGTTCAGTATTAACAGTCCAAAATATTTTTGAAACTTCATCTAATGTAGGAGTAAGTAAAATTATTACTAAATACTATTCCGGAAATCCCCAAAAATATCTGAACAGGCTTTATTCCTACAAGCTAAATGATAAGCTGGGAATAAATCTTCCAGGCGAAGGAAAACCGAAAATTAAAAAAGCAGGAACGTCAGAGTGGTATGGAACTTCACTTCCATGGATATCCATAGGATATGAATCTCTTATTACACCAATGCACACACTTACTTTATACAATGCGGTAGCAAATAATGGAAAGATGGTAAAGCCTTCATTTATTCGCGAAATCAGAAGGAAAGGATCATTACTAAAAAGATTTGAACCGGAAGTTATCAATGAACAAATTGCAAAACCTGAAGTAATTGCAATGGCTAAAAAAATGTGTGAAGGTGTAGTTCTACGCGGAACGGGTAAATCACTTGCTATACCTGCTTTTCCGGTGGCAGGTAAAACGGGTACCGCACAAATAAGCGTAAATGGAAAAAGCTATGGAATAGATGGGAATCGTACTTATCAAGCATCTTTTGTAGGATACTTCCCCGCAGATAAACCTCTTTACACTTGCATTGTAATAATTAATGCACCATCAAGCGGATTGTACTATGGAGGAGCCGTTGCCGGACCTGTATTTAAGGAAATTGCTGAAAAAGTTTATTCAACCAGTATCGACTTCCACAATGAAATCAATTCAGGTAAAAAAATACTTACACAGAAACCATCGATATTGAAAGGACAAGCAGATGAAATAAAATATGTAATGAAAAATCTCAATATCCCATATAAAGAAAACGGTTACCTAAGTAATCAGGATTATGTTCAGGATAACGGAAAAGATTCTAGCAAAATTTATTTGCAAACTAATAATACTCAAAAAACATTACAAATGGGAATTGTACCTGACCTAAAAGGAATGAGTCTTCGCGATGCACTTTACTTATTAGAAAACAATGGACTAAGTGTAAAAGTAATTGGGTTTGGAAAAATCAAATCTCAATCAATAAGTGCAGGAACAAAATTTTCTAGAGGTACACAAATAGTATTACAACTTGGATAATGAAGCTCTTAAGTGAAATACTTTATAAAGCAGGACTTGAAGAAGTAATTGGCAGTACTAATGTTGCTATCTCAGGTATTTCATTCGACTCAAGAAAGATAAAAAAAGATTCGGTGTTTTTTGCAGTAAGAGGCACAACATCTGATGGACACCTATTCATAAGTAAAGCCATTGATAGTGGTGCAATTTCAATTGTGTGTGAAGAACTTCCTGAAACACTCGATAGCAAAATTACATATATAAAAGTTAAAGATTCAGGTATTGCATTAGGTGTTGTTGCATCTAATTTTTTTGATAATCCGTCAAAGGAATTAAAATTAATTGGAATCACAGGGACTAACGGAAAAACAACAAGTGTAACACTTTTGTTTCAATTGTTTCGCCAGATGGGTTTTTCATGCGGTTTAATATCGACCGTAAAAAATAAAATAAATAATGAGGATATTAATGCAACGCATACCACTCCGGATGCCGTAAGCCTTAATGAATTACTAAGAAAGATGGTTAATCAGGGATGTCAATATGCATTCATGGAAGTTAGTTCTCATGCGGTTGTACAAGGAAGAATAAGCGGACTAAATTTTTCAGGTGCGCTATTTACCAACATCACTCACGATCATTTAGATTACCACAAAACTTTTGAAGAATACATCAAAGCAAAAAAAGGATTTTTTGACCAGCTAACCTCTGACGCTTTTGCATTGGTAAATAAAGATGACAGGAACGGTGCTGTGATGTTACAAAACTGCAAAGCGGAAAAAAGATTTTTCTCCATGACACAAATGGCAGACTTTAAATGTAAAGTATTGGAGAATCATCTGAATGGTTTATTGCTAAACATAGATAATGTTGATCTGTGGGTAAAGCTGATTGGAAGTTTTAATGCTTACAATGTACTTGGTGTTTATTCAGTTGCGATAATGCTTAAGCAAGACAAGACAAATGTACTTACTGCCCTGAGCAATCTGAATCCTGTTGAAGGAAGATTTCAGCATATTAAATCTGAAACAGGAATAATTGGTATAGTTGATTACGCTCATACACCTGATGCACTTAAAAATGTTTTGACAACAATAAAAGATATCAGAACAGGAAATGAGGAAGTATATACATTAATAGGCTGTGGCGGCGATAGAGATTCTGCAAAGCGACCAATTATGGCAAAAATTGCTGCGCAGTTAAGTACTAAGATAATACTTACATCTGACAATCCTCGTACTGAGGATCCTGAGGTTATATTGAATCAAATGCAAGAAGGCTTAGATATAATTGATAAGAGAAAAACATTAAAAATAACTGACCGTAAAGAGGCAATAAGAACAGCATGCAGTATGGCTAAATCAGGAGATATAATCCTCGTTGCCGGAAAAGGTCATGAAAAATATCAAGAAATAAAAGGAGTAAAACATCCCTTTGACGATCTGGAAATTTTAAAACAAACATTAAAAGAATTGAGTATATAATGCTGATCTGGCTTTTCAAATACCTACAAGAAATTGATTTTCCCGGAGCAGGAGTGTTTCAATATATATCATTCCGTGCTGCAATGGCGGCATTTGGTTCGCTAATGATAACGCTTGTCTTTGGAAAAAGAATCATCAATTGGATACGCAAAAAACAAATTGGAGAGACAATCAGAGAACTTGGTTTAAAAGGACAAAATGAAAAGGCAGGAACTCCAACAATGGGTGGCTTGATAATAATTGCAGGTATTGTTATTCCAACTCTATTATTCGCTAATATCTCAAATGTATATATAATTTTAATGTTGGTTACAACCATCTGGCTCGGATTAATAGGTTTCCTAGATGATTATATAAAAGTTTTCAGAAAAAATAAAGACGGGCTTAGTGGCAGATTTAAAATTGTAGGTCAGGTTGGAGTTGGAATTATTGTTGGTTCCACACTTTATTTTCATCCTGATGTTGGAATAAAACAAAAAGCAGAACCCATTTACAGAGTAGTAAATCCTGATGACACATATAAAGACTCTCTGAAAATTTCTAGATACTCAACTGAAACGGTTAAATCTTTAAAAACCACCATACCATTTGTAAAAAATAATGAGTTTGATTATAGTCGCATCTTATGTTGGGCGGGTGGAGATTGTGAAAAATGGGGTTGGCTAATTTTCATTCCTGTTGTTATACTAATCGTAACAGCAGTATCAAACGGAGCAAACATAACAGATGGAATTGATGGCTTGGCTGCAGGAACATCAGCAATAATTGGCACTGCACTCGGAGTTCTGGCCTATGTATCCGGTAATACTATTTTCTCTGATTATCTAAATATAATGTATATACCTCAAAGCGGAGAACTCGTTGTTTTTATTGCTGCATTTGTTGGTGCTTGTATAGGGTTTTTATGGTACAATACTTTTCCTGCACAGGTATTCATGGGAGACACGGGAAGTCTGGCGCTAGGCGGAATTATTGCCGTATTTGCAATTGCCATAAGAAAAGAATTATTAATCCCGATTCTTTGCGGAATTTTTCTTGTCGAGAACCTATCTGTAATTCTTCAGGTATACTACTTCAAATATCAGAAAAGAAGACGTGGTATAGAGTTCGCAAAAGCGAATAGACTTTTTAAAATGGCTCCACTTCACCATCATTACCAAAAGTTAGGATTTCATGAATCAAAAATTGTTTCAAGATTTTGGATTATCGGAATCATGCTTGCTGTATTAACAATTGCAACATTAAAGTTGAGATAAATTGAAAAAAAGAATTTCTATACTGGGTAGTGGAGAAAGCGGAGTTGGTGCCGCAATTCTTGCAGTTGAAAAAGGCTATGATGTTTTAGTTTCTGACTCAGGTTCAATTAAAGACAAATACAAAAAAATTCTTGAGGAAAACAATATTTCTTTTGAAGAAGGAAAGCATTCTGAAGAAATAATTCTTAGTTCTTATGAAGTAATCAAAAGTCCAGGCATACCGGAGAAAGCTGAATTAATTAAAAAATTAAGAAATGAGAGAATTCCGGTAATATCCGAAATTGAATTTGCATCAAGATATACCAATGCAAAAAAGATATGTGTGACAGGAAGTAACGGAAAAACTACCACTACCCTCTGGATCTATCATATACTAAAAAAAGCAGGCTTAAATGTAGGACTTGGTGGAAACGTAGGAAAAAGTTTTGCATTACAGGTTGCAAAAAACTCATTTGATTATTTTGTTCTTGAACTCAGCTCCTTTCAACTTGATGATATGCACGCATTCAAAGCAGAAATTGCAGTGTTGCTAAATATCACTCCAGATCATCTTGACAGATACGAATACAAGTTCGAGAATTATGCAAATTCTAAATTCAGGATTACACAAAATCAAACACCTGAGGATGCTCTCGTGTATTGTTATGATGATGAAGTCATCAAAGCCTTGATAGAAAACAATAAACCATCTGCGAGACTTTTTCCTTTTTCTATAAAAGAAAAATTAGAAGGTAATGCGGCATTCCTAGAAGAAGAAAACCAAATCAATATAAACATAAACCAAAAATCCCTAACTATGAAAATCGATCAACTGGCACTACAAGGCAAGCACAATGTGTATAACGCAATGGCTGCCGCAATTCCTGCAAGAATACTTGAGATCAGGAAAGAATCTATCCGTGAAAGTCTTGAAGACTTTGCAGGAGCAGAACACCGTCTTGAATTCGTTGCAACAGTAAACGGAATTGACTTCATCAATGATTCTAAAGCTACCAACATGAATTCCGTTTGGTATGCGCTAGAGAGTCAAAACAAACCTGTCATTTGGATTGCGGGTGGAGTTGACAAGGGAAATGATTATAATGAGGTAATGGAACTTGTAAAGAATAAAGTGAAAGCAATCATATGCCTAGGAACTGACAACACGAAAATTGTAAAATCATTTTCTGGAGTTGTAGATAGAATAATTGAAACTCGCTCTGCTCAAGAAGCTGTCGCTTCTGCATACTCAATAGGAAAAAAGGGTGATGTAGTTTTACTTGCTCCAGGTTGTGCAAGTTTTGATCTTTTTGAAAACTATGAAGAAAGAGGTATGTCTTTCAAAGCATGTGTTAAAGCACTTTGATTCGAATATTAACCGAAAATAAAAATTGAATGAATTTCTTAAACAAAATTAAAAGCGATAAAGCAGTATGGATTGTGGTACTGATGATTTCGCTTTTCTCTTTGTTAGTTGTTTACAGCTCCAGCAACGTTCTTGCTTGGAGATGGAAAAACGGCAACACTGAATTATTTTTATTCAAGCAAGCACTCATTATTTGTTTCGGTTTTCTTTTAATGTTCGGAATTCAGTACTTCAACTACAAATACCTTTCTAGAATTTCACAAATTTCATTCTTTGCAGTGATTCCACTATTACTTTTCACGTTATTATTCGGGAAAAGCGAAGGAGATGCGCCAAGATGGCTGGAGGTATTTGGAATCAGTATACAGTCATCCGAAATCGCAAAGATTACTCTGATAGTATACATCGCAAGAGTTTTAAGTTTAAAGCAAAACGAATGGGTTGATTTTAAAACAGTTTTTAAACATTTACTTCTACCGATTGGGACTGTATGTATATTAATTCTTCCTGCTAACTTTTCTACTGCAGCAATGTTGGCATGCATTTGTTTTGTTTTACTTTTTCTTGGAAGAGTGCCAATTAAAATGCTTGCAATGATTGCAGGGATAGCCTTGGTTTGTGCAATGCTTTTTGGAACATGGGTTTGGAATTGGCCGGGAACGATTCCGGGAGGACGAGGTTTTACATGGAAAGCTCGTATTGAAAAATTCATGCACCTGCAGAATCCGAACAATGATCAGGTAGACCGTGGTAAAGTGAAAGAAGAAAACTTTCAAGCCGACATGGCAAAAATAGCTGTTGCCAATGGGCAAATAATTGGTGTTGGTCCTGGTAATAGTTCGCAAAGAAACTTTTTACCTCAAGCAAACTCTGATTTTATATTTGCTATTTTTCTTGAAGAGTATGGATTAATATTTGGTTTGGTTTTGATTTTTCTATACATGATTTTATTTTTCAGAGGAATAGCTATACTTAAAAAATCAAATCATGTTTTTGGGGGGTTAATTGCAATTGGCTTGAGTTTCGGTATAATATTTCAGGCCTTCATTAATATGGCAGTTGCAGTAGGACTATTTCCCGTTACCGGGCAGCCTCTTCCATTAGTAAGTAGTGGTGGAACATCTATATTGTTTACCTTAACCGCACTTGGAATTATTTTGAGTGTGAGCAAATGGAGTGAGGTTGAAAAACAATCACAAACTGATGCTGCATGAGACCTCTGAGGGTTTTATTAAGTGGAGGCGGAACAGGAGGTCATATTTTCCCCGCAATTGCAATTGCAAATGAAATAAAAAAACAAAAAACCGATACTGAATTCCTCTTTGTTGGGGCTAATGGAAGAATGGAAATGGAAAAAGTTCCTGCTTGCGGGTATAAAATTACAGGTCTTAACATTACAGGTTTTCAAAGAAAATTATCATTTTCCAACTTACTTTTTCCTTTCAAATTGATAGAAAGCGCAATTAAGGCAAAAAAAATCATTAAAGAATTTAAGCCTGATGTTGCAATTGGAACAGGCGGTTATGCAAGCGGACCTGCATTGAATGCAGCTGCTAAAAGTGGGATACCCTGCATAATACAAGAACAAAATTCATATCCAGGTATTACCAATAAGATACTTTCAAAAAAAGTAAAATATATATGCGTGGCATATGAAGGAATGGAAAAGTTTTTCCCAAAGGAAAAAATTATTCTAACAGGTAACCCCATTAGAAAAGACGTATTTAACACCAGTGAAAAAAGAAATGAGGCCATAGATTTTTTTAATTTAAGCAAGAGTAAAAAAACAATTTTAGTAATTGGAGGAAGTCTTGGAGCCCGAACCATTAACGAGTCTATCTTCGATGGAATTGAAAAAATAAAAGGAAAAGGAATTCAATTAATTTGGCAAACAGGAAAATCATTTTCTGAAAGAGCAAAAGAAAAAACTTTACAGTACTCAAAAGAAAATATACATTCTTTTGATTTCATATCAAGGATGGATTTGGCATATGCAGTCGCTGATATTGTTGTTTCTCGAGCAGGAGCAAGCTCAATTTCCGAACTCTGTGCAGTTCAAGCGCCATGTATTTTGGTACCATCTCCAAATGTTGCCGAAGATCACCAAACAAAAAATGCGATGGCATTATCAGGAAGAAACGCAGCAATTATGATTCGTGACAGTGAGGCAGCATCAGAATTAGTAAACAAAACACTCTCATTAATAGAAGATGATATAATGATTTCGGAATTAAAGAAAAATATTTCCGAAATGGCAATTTACGATAGTGCAGAAAGAATAGTTGAAAAAGTTTTTGAACTTACAAGGCAGATTTCAAAATGACAAAAAATATTTTAGATTATAAACTATATTATTTTCTCGGAGCAGGCGGAATAGGCATGAGCGCACTTGTAAGGTATTTTAATCATTATAAAAAAAAGTGCTTAGGATACGACAAAACAAGTACTAAGCTCACTTCACAATTAATTGACGAAGGAGTTGAGATTCATTTCGATGAAAACCTCGAATACATTAATTATGCTTTAGCGGAGTTCAACATAAACGATGTTTTGATAATTTATACTCCTGCAATTCCTGAAACACATTCTGAACTAAAGTGGCTTAGAGCAAACAACTATCAGGTTAAAAAAAGATCTCAAGTCTTAGGAGAAATTACCAAAAACTATAAAACAATTGCAGTTGCAGGTACTCATGGAAAAACCACAACAGCAACCATTGTTACCCATATACTTAAAACAGCTGGAATTAATTGCTTTGCATTTCTTGGAGGTATTTCTAACAATTACGGGACAAATTTAATTCTGGGAGATGAAAATGAAACAGAAAAAAATTTCATGGTGGTAGAAGCTGACGAGTATGACCGTTCATTTCTCACATTGAACCCTGAAGGAGCAATAATAACTTCGGTTGATCCTGATCATCTTGACATATACGGAAATGCCAACGAGGTACTTGAATCTTACAGACAATTTGGTGAGCTTGTTAAAGGCAACAAAACCCTCATTGTTAAAAATTCTGTTGATAATAGTTTAGACCTTAAAAATGACAGGTACACCTATTCAGTAATTTCAAAGCCGGGTTTAGAAGAAGTATCTTTCTGTGCTGAAAACATTTCTGTAACTGATGCAGAATTTTATTTCGATTACAGAGGCCCATTCAGTTCTTTGAAAAAACTACATTTAGGTATTCCCGGAAAACACAATATTGAAAATGCTGTGGCAGCAGTCGGAATTAGCGAAGTATTCGGAGTTGATTCAGATTCAATTAGAAAAGCACTTGATACTTTTAGTGGCGTAAATAGAAGATTTGAATATAGAGTTAAAAGAAATGACTTTATTTACATAGACGATTATGCGCATCATCCAGAGGAAATAAAGGCGGCTATTAACGCAGCGCGGGCATTATATCCTCAAAAAAAACTATCGGTAATTTTTCAACCTCATCTGTATTCTAGGACAAGAGATTTTGCAGACGATTTTGCAAATTCCTTAAGTCTAGCTGATGAATGTATACTATTACCCATCTATCCTGCAAGAGAGCAACCAATACCGGGAATAAACTCAGAAATGTTGTTTAATAAAATAAAAACAGTGAAAAAAATTCTAATTGATAAACAAGATGTTTTATTATACCTGTCAAATGAAAAAAGAGAAGTACTTATGACTCTAGGGGCAGGCGATATTGATCAACTTGTAATACCAATTGAAAATATGTTTAATGAAATCATTCTTTGAAAAAATAAATATTAGGAAAATTCTTTCTGTATCAGCCTGGATATTGCTGATATCAGGATTATTTGTTACGCTCGCTTTCGTAAATCAACAAGAAAAACTTATTACAGCAAAAAAAACTAATATAAATGTAGATTATAGCGATAATAATCAATTCATAGATGCAACAGACATTAAAGATTTTTTAAAATCGAGAAATGATGTAATTGAGAATAAGAAAATTTCCGATATTGATATAAACAAAATAGAAAAATCTCTACTATCACATCCGGCAATCCTATCTGCACAAGTTTCAGTTTCAATTGATGGAAACATGAAAATCAATATCAAGCAAAAAGATCCACTAGTAAGAATTTTCAATCTTTCCGGAGAAAGCTATTATATCGATAAACAATCTAAATTAATGCCGTTATCAGATAATTATACTGCTAAAGTTATTGTAGCTTCAGGTCACATATGGGAACCATTTGCATCGAATCAAAAATTCAATTTTGCAGATATTTACACTAACAAATCGCTATCAGGAATATTTGTGCTTGATGATATTTTTACTATGTCAAACTTAATTAAAAATGATACTTTTTTAAACTCAATGATTCATCAGATATATGTTAACGAGAAAAAAGAATTTGAATTACTCCCGGCCGTTGGCGAACAAAAAATAATATTTGGCAAATCAGATAATATGGAAAGAAAGTTTGCCAAACTTAAACTTTTCTATAAAGAGGGCTTAAACAGTATTGATGGATGGAACAATTACAGTACCATAGATCTAAGATTTGAGGGGCAAGTTGTTTGTAAGAAAAAGATATTGCCTGAGCAAAATAAAAAAACAATTTCACAACCAGAAATAGCCAATAAAACAAAACCAAAACATGAAGCTAATTAAAACACACCAAGACATTGTAGTTGGCCTTGACATCGGCACAACGAAAATTGCCGTTTTAGTCGGAACAAAAAATGAGTTCGGTAAAATTGAAATTCTTTCCGCCGGCAAATGCGAATCAAAAGGTGTTCAGCGTGGAGTGGTAGTAAATATTCAAGAAACTATAGAATCCATTAAAAATGCGGTGGCAGAAGCTATTAAAAATCTTGATTTAAGAGATGCTGAAGATCAATCCAAAAAACTCGTAATTGAAGTTGGTGAAGTAATTGTAGGTATTGCGGGTCAACACATTAAAAGTTTACAACATCGTGGTATGATTATACGTCAGAATACTGAAGATGAGGTAAGTCAGCTAGATGTAGATTCGTTGATAGATGACATGCACAAATTGGTAATGAATCCTGGTGAAGAAATAATTCACGTTATTCCTCAAGACTATATTGTGGACAAAGAAACCGGCATCATCAACCCGATTGGTCATGCAGGTGTACGCCTTGAAGGAAATTTCCACATTATAACTGGACATGTATCAGCCATTAAAAACATATCAAAATGCGTTGATAGAGCAGGATTGAAATTGGCAGATTTACAACTCGAACCTCTTGCCTCTTCAGCTTCAGTATTAAGTGAAGAAGAGAAAGAAGCAGGTGTGGTACTTGTAGATATTGGAGGTGGCACAACTGATGTCGCAATCTTTTATGACGGAATTATCAGACATACAGCAGTAATACCGTTTGGCGGAAATATAATTAGTGATGACATAAAAGAGGGATGTAGTATTATTAAAGCCCAAGCGGAAGTTTTAAAGGTAAGATTTGGATGTGCACTTGCGGCAGAGAGTCAGCAAAATGAAGTAATTGCAATTCCTGGCCTACATGGAAGACCACATAAAGAAATCAGCATAAAAAATCTTTCAAACATTATACAGGCAAGAATGGAAGAGATTCTTGAATTTGTGCTATTTGAAATAAAAAATTCAGGATACGATAAAAAACTTTCAGCAGGTATTGTGGTTACCGGTGGTGGTGCGCAACTTAAGCATCTTTCTCAATTGGTAGAGCTGGTAACCGGAATGGACTGCAGAATAGGTTCGCCAAACGAGCATTTAGGAAGCGGATCAGTTGAACTTACAAATCCAATGTTTGCTACCGGAGTGGGTTTGGTTATGAAAGGTTTTGAAAAACTAGAGAAGGAAAAATATAGAAACAGGGGTCTTGAAACCAGTAAAATAACCGAAGCAGAAAATAAAGATAATGCTAAAAAAGATGCAAAACCTGCTGATCATAGTACCAAAAAAAGAGGCAATCTATTCGATAATATTCTTAAAAAAAGTAAAGAATGGTTGCAGGACGACATAGAATAGTTCTTGAATAAACATTTTCATGTCAATAAGTATTTAACAGTAATTGAGATATAGAAAGATTTTTTTTGAATTTTGTTAGACAACCACAAAAAAGCGTAATAATAAATGCAAAACGAAACACTCAACTTTGAATTTACTCCCGAGCAACGTTCTATCATTAAGGTGATTGGTGTTGGAGGAGGAGGCAGCAATGCGGTAAATCACATGTTCCGTCAAGGAATTAAAGGAGTAGAGTTTGTAATCTGTAATACAGATTATCAGGATCTGCAAAAGAGTCCTGTTTCCAATAAAATTCAACTAGGCTTAAATCTTACAAAAGGACTTGGTGCCGGATCACTACCTGAGAAAGGAAAAGAATCTGCAATAGAAACCATTGATGAAATAAGAAGACAACTAAGTGATGGGACGCAAATGGTTTTCATTACTGCTGGTCTTGGGGGTGGTACAGGTACAGGAGCTGCGCCCATAATTGCATCTGTTGCTAAAGAATTGGGAATTTTAACTGTCGCTATAGTAACTATACCTTTTACCATTGAGGGTAAAAAACGTAGAGCACAAGCAGAAGCTGGTCTTGAAGAATTAAAAAAATATGTTGATACAATCCTCGTGATTGGAAATGATAAACTGCGAGAGATTTATGGGAATTTAAAAATGGGTGAAGCGTTTACCCATGCAGATAATGTTTTATTAAGTGCCGCTAAAGCAATCGCCGAGATAATCAGTATCAATTTACACATTAATGTTGACTTCAATGATGTAAAGACCGTAATGAAAGACAGTGGAGTTGCAATTATGGGTTCAGCGTCAGCAAGTGGTGATCATCGCGCTCTGCGTGCTGTTGAAAATGCTCTTAACTCTCCTCTATTAAATGACAATAACATTAAAGGTGCGAGACACGTGTTGTTGAATATTATGAGCGGAAGCGATGATATTACTATGGATGAGTTTGGTGAAATAACTGATTATTTACAGGAAGAAAGTGGTTTCACCGCAGAATTAATCACCGGTTATGGAATTGACCCTTCATTAGGAGACCAGGTCAGCGTTACCATTATTGCCACAGGCTTTAAGCAGAAAGATACCGGTTACGAACCTTCTCAGGTAACTGAAAGAGTTATTAATCATTTGAATGATGTGGTTGTAGAGCCTAAAAAAGAAGAAAAAGCATTACCTCTAAATAATATCTCTCAAGATATCAGCGAAAAAAAATTTGAAGAGCCATTTTTGATTCAAAGCAATATTGCAACTCCACAAATTAATAACACTCCTTCTGAACTTGAAATGAATTTCTCAGAGGCTTTCGTTTCAAATGCAGAGGATAATCTTTCAAATGAAGTTGAGACCGAATCAGAGAAAATAACAGAGGACTTTAATGATAAAACCGATTTTGAATTTATTATTAAAGAAAGTGAATTAAATACTCAAATCAAGGAAGAAATTACAATTTCTTCATCAGAAGATAATAATGCTGACATTAATTTTAATGAATCAATAAACAACTACTTAAATGAAGGGCAGACCGGAAAATCGGTTGAGGAGATGGAGAAAGAGGAAAGAATCAGATTTGCTCAAGAGAGAATCAAAAGATTGAAAGAACTAAGTCTAAAAATAAAAACTCCTGAAGGTTTGTCTCAAATGGAGAGAGAACCAACCTTCAGAAGAAAAAATACGCAACTGGAAGACACGAATTACTCTAAAGAATCGAATGTTTCCAGGTACACCTTATCAGACGGAGACGGTAAAACTGAAATCAAACAGAACAACTCCTTTCTGCACGATAATGTTGATTAGTGTAGTTGGTTATGCTTTTTATCTGGTTTAGTGGTCGAGGAGCCCCCGGTAATACGGGGGTTTTTCGTTTGATGGCATAATCTAAAAACTTGGCATCTTCTTTTCTAAATTATTCAACTTATAGGTCAACATGAGTTCATGCGTTCCGTATGAAAATTGATTTACTCTAGTTAACTGATAGTCGTAAGCATAGCCCATACGCCACCTGTCCAGAAATTGAATTTGCAACATACCTATAATGCCATCGCCCGTTCTATAACTGAATC
Source organism: Bacteroidota bacterium (assembly GCA_046302135.1). Lineage (GTDB taxonomy): Bacteria > Bacteroidota > Bacteroidia > B-17B0 > Aurantibacillaceae > AM-1111. The sequence goes on from JBKCIQ010000038.1 coordinate 25,276, forward strand.
CTACAGTAAGCCGATTTTTTAAATCAACAAGTAAACTTAAATCAGCCTGCACCGGCACAAATGGAACATATTTAACAAGCATCGAAGGTCTAAATATAATATCACGATCGGTATTAATATTTACACCAGTTGTAAAGTAATAATGAGGGACTAATTTTGGTCTATGGGCTTCAGCTGTAGAAAAATTTGTATTTGAATAATCGATCAAATTTGGACAAGAAAAACCAGTGTAAAAATTTTTCCCATAAAAAAACAAACCCGCTCCTGCGTTGGGCAACCAGAAATTTTTTTGGTTAACATTAAATACAGCATCGTTATTATCCCAAACCTTTAAGTCACTGAGTTGAGCCCTACAATAATTAACACCGCCTCGGACACCTAATGCCAAACGATAGGTTTCGTTTATTTTGATGTGATAGGAATAATTTAGATTGATGTCTGTACGACAGGAAACACCAATTTTATCATTTGAAAGTATTACACCCCACCCCATGTTTTTATTATGAATCGGTCCCTCCGCAGAAAGAAATTCAGTAACAGGTGCGCCGTCAAAGTTTACCCATTGTTTTCTGAAAATTCCACTAATCTCAGCATTAGTTTTGGTACCTGAGAAAGCAGGATTATAAATTAGGTTTGAATACATGTATTGACTCAGTAATGACTCTTGCTGAGCGCTGAAAAAATTCAATTGTAAAAAGTAAATTAAAAATATTGTTATAATTTTTTTCATAAAATCTAAATTTTTGTTTTTCATATTATCTACGTATATCAACAAAGCCATTAAGTTGTTTTGTAGGTGAGTGAATCTCCAGGATAATGAAATAAGTACCTTCAGGAAGTTCATCTCCATTAATGGTATTACCTTTCCATTGATTTAAATAATTTTCTTTCTCATAAACCAAATTACCCCAGCGATTAAAAACATACAATGTATTGTTGGGGTATGATTCGATTCCACGTACAACAAACTGATCATTTTTATAGTCAGAATTTGGAGAAAACCCGGTTGGTAGCTCAAGCTCATTTGGATTGTAGATCTGAATATCGGATATCTTAACACACCCATTGAAATCTGTTAATGTAAGCGTATAACCGCCTGATGACAAGTTATGGAGATTTATATCCACTGAACCATTGGACCATTGATAATTATATGGAGGAGTTCCTCCACCCGAATGAGTTGTAATTGTACCATCATTTGCGTTAGCGGACGACAAATTGTGGCCATTAATATAAGTCAATGCATTTAAACTTAACCACAATGAATCAGGCTCCGAAATAATAACCGTGTCTGTAACAAAACAGTTATTTGAATCTATAACATTCAGGATATAAACACCCGAAGTAAGTGCAGAAATATTTTGATCTGTTGAACCATTTGACCATAAGACTGTGTAAGGAGTAGTACCACCGAAAATCGAAGTTGTTATTTGTCCGTTTTCATCACCAAAACATTTGACATTTTCAACATTTGTTTCAACCTGTATCGGATTTTTTTCAGAAATGTTATATACTCTTGTTTGCATACAATTGTTTTGATCGATTACAACAATTGAATATTGACCTTGAGTTAAATTCTCGATACTATTTACATTTGTTCCATTTGACCAATTATAATTAAATGGAGCAATACCGCCCTGAACAGTTAATTCAATAGAACCGTCAGAAAGTCCATTGCATTGTATATTTTTAATGTTTTCTGTTATTTGGATTGAGTCCGGTTGATTAATCGAAAAATTTAAAGTATCAAAGCATCCGTTTAAATCACCCACAAGAACCGAATACTCACCTGCTCCAACTAAACTTATATCTTCGGTGGTTGAACCATTTGACCAATTATAAAGGTAAGATCCTGCACCGCCAGTGACATTAATATCAATAGAGGCATCTTGATTCCCATAACAGCTGACTGCATAACCATTATAGTTACTACTTATAAGACCCAATAGATTAATTGGGAGCGGCTCATATAAAATGAAATTAGTATCAATCTTGCAACCATTACTATCTGTAACCTCAACATAATAACTTCCGGCAGTTAGGCCATATTGATCTTCCGTATTTATACTATTTGACCATTGGTAAAAATGATTTTGACCTACCCCACCATTTACCTCAAGATTTATTTCACCATCATAATATCCTGTACAACTGATTTGAAAGTTGTTATAATTACTCAATATAGCAGAGGAGAATGATAATGCAGGTGGTTCAAGTATTACAACTTTCAACGTATCATAACAACCGTTATCATCCATTACATACCAACTGTAGGTACCTGCACCAAGAGAATCTATATTATTTGAAACAGATTGATTATTACAAAAATAAGATACGTTCCCAGTGAAGCCAGAGACCAAGACCTGAATTAAAGCATCACTTTCTCCATTACAACTGACTTGAAATCCATTATAATCACTAACAGATGAAACACTAACGTCAATCGTTTCAGGTTCTGAAAGTTGAAAACTGAAACTTTGTACACAATGATTGCTATCTGTAACTACAACTTCATAATTTCCTGCGGTCAAATTTGACAATGAGATATCATTAGAACCGGTGTTCCAATTAAACATATAAGGACTAACTCCGCCTTCAATAAATAAATCGATTGTTCCATTACTTAATCCTTTACAACTAACATTGAAGCCGTTATAATCACTCAATATAAATGAATCAATTTTTATAAGTTCAGGTGATGAAAGTAAAAAATTCAATGTGTCTTTACACGAGTGCTGATCAGTTACTATAACAGAGTATGAACCCGACGTTAAGTTGCTTACATCTTCCATCGTTGCGCCGGAGTTCCACTCAAATTCATAAGGCGGAAATCCTCCCATAGGATTCAAATTGATTGCCCCGTTTGAGAAGCCATTACAGGCAACTGCATACCCACTAAAATCGCTGACAATTGATTCTACTTTAAATACATTATTGATCTGAAAACTTTTTGTAGCTGAAACACAACCCAAACTGTCAGTAGCAAAAACTTCAAAATTAGATCCGGCAGGGAAATTTACTGAATCAATGCCCGAAATATTTAATGATGCACCATTAGAAAAATTTAGTGTATAATCTCCTGAAACACCTCCAGATGCAGATATATAAATTTGAACTAAACTATCGTTTTCATAAACACAATCAGGAACTATTAACTGATCGATATTTAACTCAGGATTTACTGTGATCAATTTGGACACATTACTTACACATCCTAAGGAATCCCTTATGACAACCGTATATGATGAATCTACCGGTACAAAAACACTATACATTCCCTGAGGTAAAAAAGTTGATCCACCATCAAGTGAAAGTTGATATAAATTAGTCCATCCTCCGATAATTGTAAAATTTAGCTCAGACACTCCAGATCCGGGAACGGGACAATTGATTAATGAATTCACAATTTGTAAATAATTAGGTTCAAGAATATTTAAAACTTCAGAATCATTAAAAACACAACCATTAGCGTCAGTAATCACAACGGAATATGATCCGGGAGAAACATTATTTTGTGTAAATCCAGTTATTCCGTTACTCCATACATATTGGTAAGGAGGAGTACCGCCGGAACCAACTGCATTTAGGACAGCATCGGAATATCCTTTACAAGTAACATTGGTATGCTGTAATGTTACCGCTATTTGATCCGGTTGAGTAACAATAAATGAATCGGTTTCTACACATCCATGCTTGTCAGTCACAACAACAAAGTAATTACCTGAAGGCAAATTATTAATATTTTGAGAAGTTGATCCATTAGACCATGCGTACTGGTAAGGTACACTTCCTCCGCCTATCATTATATTTACTGAACCATTAATTTCCGCATTACAATTATTAGGTGTTATCAAAGAATTTATAATTAATGGCAACGGGGAAAAAATATTTACAGTTTTATCTATTGTACAACCCATGTTGTCAGTTATTAGTACACTGTATTGTCCCTCATTTGCAGTTGTGAAGGATTGAGTTGAACCATTATTCCACTGGTATTGATAAGGTGGGGATCCTCCTGATGCTACAGTCTGCAATGTAACAGAATCACCAAAGCAAGGCAAACTATCATTATTAAAATGAACATTTAGTTTAGGTGCAAAATGAATGGCAACCTGATCAAAAGAATTAATACATGAATAAGTGGAACCAATAGACGTTAACGTTAAAGCGACAACACCATTAGAAATCTCACTTGCTGTTGGAATATAAACGGCATTTAAACTATGTTCATTAGGAATAAAATTCCCATTTCCACCCGACCAAATTCCACCGGTGGCGTAAGTAATCGTTCCATTCAGTTGGACACCCTGATTTTCATAACACAATATTTGATCCTGGCCGGCACTAACCACAGGAATTGGTGACTGGTTAACTGCTACATTTAATGAAAAGGATGGACAAGACAAATCATTATAAAGTGCGTCTTTTATTTCCAAAGAATAATTTCCTGCTGTAGAAGTTTGAATTTGACTTGATGTTGAAACTATGTTGTTATTTTGATCCCGCCATAAATAGGAATAACTACCATACCCCCCACTCGCTGTTCCAATTAATGTTACACCCTCACTCCCGTAACAAAACACTGCGGGGTTAGGCGAGTAACTGCCACTAAGAGGACTTTCATTAAAAACTCGAACAGTATCACACATGGCAACATATCCGCATGGCGTTGCTATAGGTATACCACAAACTTGATAATCAATAAAGGCGGGAGCATTTGATGGTGGATTATAGGTAGGCTCCGTACAAGATGATGTACAACTTAGATAAGAATTAAATTGTCCTATAACACCTGGGTAAATGGAATTCCATGTTACTGTAGTAGAATCTAAACCAATAACTTTTAATTTCTTAAAACAACCTAATCGCACATGTTGAGGTGAGGGAATCATAGGTTTTGGTATAGATTGTACCAGATATGTATTTTGATTATTTCCCGGCTTACAAAAAGTAAGATGATGTGGCCCTGGACCAGTAACACAAATTGGTTGACCTACGGGTATCTGTGGCCCGCAATTGATCTGGTAGTACATGGCACCGGGAGGAATTGCACCGCTGGCAATATTGAAATTAATCATTGCCGCAGTAGAGTCAAGTAATATCTCAAATGATGTACACCTATCAGGAGATTGTGTCCCACAGCAATTTCCTTCTCGAATGTGAGTAGGAGAATACCACACACCAGAAGGCTGGCCTGATAAATTTACCTGAAAAAATGGAACATTATTTCCGCAACCTGTCATTTGAGCGTAATAACGTGTAACGGAAATAAAAATAAATGCATAAATAATATTACGCTTGAAAAATTTCATAAAATAAATGGTAGATAAATCAATAATTCAATAAGTTTTCTAAATCAATAAATAACAACTATAGCTTTCTGCAAAAAACTATGCAATTATAATTTCTGATTAGAAAAAAACCAATGAGTTGAGTCAATAATCTAATGAGTGTAGATTTACTCAGCATGAGAAAAACTAAAAGGTATGTTGAAATTAATTGGGGAAAAAATTCCCGGCAATATTAGAAAGCCTCAGGCAGAAAATCCTTCCAAAACTTTTTTAATGATATTGATGCAATCAAGGATTTGTTCTTCATTTATAACCAATGGAGGTGCAAAGCGAATTTTATCGCCATGAGTAGGTTTAGCAAGCAACCCGTTTTCTTTAAGTCCCATACAAACTTTCCAAGCATCAATGCCGTCTATTTCATTAATTTCAATTGCATTGAGCAATCCTTTACCCCTTACGGTTCTTAAGAGAGGCGAATTAATTTTTTTCAATCCTTCACGCAAAATTTCACCCATTTTATGAGCGTTTTCGGACAAATTTTCTTCTTTCAAAATTTGAAGTGAACGGATGGCCAGACTTGCCGCCATAGGATTTCCTCCATAAGTACTTCCATGTTGTCCTGGCTTAATGCATAACATCACTTCATCATTAGCCAAAACTGCACTTACAGGATAAAAACCTCCACTCAATGCCTTTCCTAAAACCAAAATATCTGGTTGAACATTTTCATGATCGCAAGCAAGTATCTTACCGGTTCTGGCAAGACCAGTTTGAATTTCATCAGCAATAAATAAAACATTTGCAGACTTACAAAGTGCATACGCATCGCGTAAATATCCTTCGTCTGGAACAATAACACCAGCCTCACCCTGAATTGGCTCAATTAAAAAAGCACATACATTGGAATCTTTAAGTGCATCACCTAAAGCAGAAACATCATTATAGGGTATATTTATAAACCCGGGAGTATATGGACCAAAATGATTTTTAGAATCAAAATCAGAACTCATTGAAATGATGGAAATGGTTCTACCGTGAAAATTGTCTTTACAAATAACTATTTTCGCCGAATTTTCAGTAATTCCTTTCTTTTCATAAGCCCATTTCCTTGCTAATTTCATAGCTGTTTCTACAGCTTCGGCTCCAGAGTTCATCGGTAAGACCTTATCATAACCAAAATAGGCTGTAATAAACTTCTCATATTCACCCAAAACGTCATTATAAAATGCTCTTGAGGTTAAAGTAAGTTTTGAAGACTGATCCTGTATTACTTTCACAAGCTCTGGATGGCAGTGTCCTTGGTTAACCGCACTATAAGCAGAGAGAAAATCGTAATATCGCTTGCCTTCTACATCCCACACAAAAACACCTTTTCCTCTTGAAAGTACAACGGGAATCGGATGATAATTGTGAGCCCCGTATTGCTCTTCCATTTTCATCAATTCTTCTGAGCGGGAATTAATTACGTTCATAAATATGCCTTTAAATCAGCTTTCAAATTTAAGTATTAATGTCCTAAATCAACCTATAGATTAAGGTCCGGAATTATTTTTTCAACATTTAAATGGAAAATTCAAATGATTAAAATAGTCCATGAAAATCAAATAGTTAACAACTTTTAACAGGCAAAATACTGAGTACAAAAATTAACTTTGCTGCTCCGAAAAACGATTCAAAAAAAAAATTATTTGCCGGCTAAACAATTTAAAAAAATCATCACGAATTATCTTTTTAAAATATGACAGACATTAAAGAAATCAACGAAAGAATCCAGCGAGAATCTGCCTTTGTTGATCAGATGATGCTCGAGATTGACAAGGTAATTGTCGGACAAAAAATGATGGTAGAACGATTAATGATCGGGCTATTAAGTAACGGACATGTTTTGTTAGAGGGAGTACCGGGACTTGCAAAAACTTTAGCAATAAATACACTTGCGAAAACAATTGATGCTCAATTCAGTCGAATTCAGTTTACTCCGGACTTACTGCCGGCAGATTTGATCGGTACAATGATATACAATCAAAAGAAAGAAGAATTCACAGTTAGGAAAGGGCCAATTTTTGCAAACTTTGTTTTAGCAGACGAAATTAATCGTGCACCCGCCAAGGTACAGAGTGCACTACTTGAAGCGATGCAAGAAAAACAAGTAACTATTGGAGATGAAACTTTCAAATTACCTAATCCGTTTTTAGTTCTTGCTACTCAAAATCCGGTAGAGCAAGAAGGAACCTATCCACTACCCGAAGCACAGGTTGATCGCTTCATGCTTAAAGTTGTGATTAATTACCCCAATAAAGAGGAGGAAAGAAAAATCATAAGAAGTAATATTTTACCTGAGGGGATGCCAAAACCAAATACGATTTTACATCCAGATGATATTTTAAAAGCACGTGCTGTTGTTAAGGAAGTCTATATGGATGAAAAGATAGAGAGATACATAGTAGATATTGTTTTCGCAACCAGAAACCCAAAAGATTACAAGTTAGATAAATTTGCTTCACTAATTTCTTTTGGAGGTTCACCTCGCGCTAGCATTAATCTCGCGCTAGCATCTAAGGCCTACGCATTTATTAAAAGAAGAGGATATGTTATTCCGGAGGATGTGAGGGCTGTATGTATGGATGTCCTTCGTCACAGAATTGGATTGACATATGAAGCTGAAGCAGAAAATATTACAGCAGAAAACATAATCAACGAGATTCTTAATACAGTAGAAGTTCCATAATTCAGGACAAAATACTCACCGAAAAGATGGAAACTGCAGAGCTTTTAAAAAAGGTTCGCAAAATAGAAATTAAGACCCGGGGTTTGAGCAATCAAATTTTTTCCGGAGAATACCATTCTGCGTTTAAAGGCCGTGGCATGGCATTCAGTGAAGTAAGAGAATACATACCCGGAGATGATGTTAGAGCTATTGAATGGAACGTAACTGCAAGGTTAAACACGCCCTATGTTAAAGTGTTTGAAGAAGAGAGGGAACTAAATGTTGTATTACTTGTAGATGTAAGTGCGTCAGGAAAATTCGGAACAATCAATCAATATAAGCAAGACTTAATAACCGAGCTTTGTGCTGTAATATCTTTCTCCGCATCCACCAACAACGACAAAATAGGTGTAATTTTTTTCTCGGATAAAATTGAAAAATTTATTCCACCCAAAAAAGGTAAATCACACGTGCTTAGAATTATCCGTGAATTATTGAATTTTGAGCCCGAAGGAACAGGAACTGATATAGCATTATCGCTGAAATTCCTGACTAATGCGATTAAAAAGAAAAGTATAGCTTTTGTTATATCAGATTTCATATCTCCAGATTTTAACGACGCACTTAAAATTGCAAACAGAAAACATGATGTTGTTGCCCTTAGAATTTTCGATAAAGCAGAGCAAACTCTTCCGAAGATGGGATTGCTGAAAATAAAAGACAATGAAACATGCCGAATTATTTGGGTAAACACCAATAGCGAACAATTCAGAAAAAACTATTCAAAGAAATCAAAAGATTTTGAAAAGAAACTAAAAGACATTTTCAATAGAGCCGGTGTAGACCACACAGAAATTGATGCCGTAAAAGGTTATATAAAACCCTTAATGAATTTATTTAAAAGAAGGGAAAGCAGAAAATGAAAATATATTTGAAAAAATATTTCTGTGTTCTGGCATTTTTAATTTTTGCACTTAATATATTAATTGCTCAACAAGCTCAGGTTACAGTAAAATTAGACACCAATAGAATCAGAATTGGTGAACAAGCTAAAATTGAATTAATATTTAGCTACGATCCTCAAAAAACCAATAAACAGATTGATTGGCCTTCTATTGGAGATACCATTAGAAAAGAAATTGAAGTGATTGATAAAACCAAGCCTGAACTGTACAACTTGAAAAAATCAGGGAATTCAAAGCAATACAGGCAGGTAATTACTATTACTTCTTTTGACTCGGGTTTCTGGGTAATACCACCATTTAAATTTTATCTAAAAGACGATTCAAATGCTATTGCGGAATCGGAGGCTCTGGTTTTAGAAGTTCAAACAATTCAAACCGATACAGCCGAGAGTTCCGTGAAAGATATAAAGCCGATTTTTGAAGAGAAATGGGACTGGAAAGCACTATTGCCGTACATTTATTGGGGTGCAGGAATTCTTGCTGTACTCGCCGCAACATTTTATTTTGGATATTATTTATCCAGAAAAAGAAAGAAACCAGTTGCAGAGAAAAAAATACCTACAGAACCACCACACATAAGTGCTTTACGTGAACTTGAACTCATACGAAATCAGAAAATGTGGACAGATGGAAAATACAAAGAGTATTACACCTCTATTACTGATGTTTTGCGTGTATATATTGAGGGTAGATTTGAGGTAAACGCAATGGAACTAACAACGGAGGAGATACTTCAGATTTTCAGAACAAGAGTGGTAGATTCGGAAAGTAAAAGAAAACTTCAACAAATACTTGAATTAGCCGATTACGTAAAGTTTGCAAAAGCAACTCCAATTGAGCATGAAAATGAAATGACACTGAATTACGCTTTCGATTTTGTAAACGGGACTAGTAGAACTTTTGAAACGCAACCAAATAATTCAGGCAACACCAATTAAATGAATTTCTTTTCAGATATAGAATTTGCAAGTAAAGAAAATATCTGGTGGTTTACCATAATACCATTGATGATTGTTTGGTATATTATAAAGCTTAAAAAAACTGAGGGGGAACTAAACTTTTCATCAACGATGAATATAAGTTCTGCTGACGAATCCAAACTTGCAAAATTCCGTCATCTAATTTTCATTTTTAGGATTCTTGCAATTTGCGGAATTATTCTGGTATTGATGCGTCCTCAATCTAGAACAAGTTGGAAAGACATCAAAACCGAAGGAATTGACATTGTTATCTCACTCGATGTTTCTTATTCTATGATGGCAAAAGATTTTGATCCTAATAGAATTGAATCCGCCAAAAAAGTTATAACGGAATTTATCAACTCAAGAAGAAATGACAGAATAGGTCTGGTTATTTTTGGAGGAGAAGCATTTACTCAATGTCCCTTAACAACTGATCACAAAGTGATAAAAAATATGTTCAAGGATATTAAGTGCGGAATGCTTGAACAAGGAACTGCAATTGGATTAGGCCTGGCTAATGCTGTATCCAAACTTTCTCAAAGCAAAGCAAAAAGTAAGGTGGTAATACTTGTAACTGATGGCGTTAGTAATGTCGGTGAGATTGCTCCATTAACTGCAGCTGAAATTGCCAAGACTTATGGAGTTAGAGTTTATACAATCGGAGTTGGAAAAAGAGGAAAGGCACTTATGCCGGTTCAAATTTATCCTAATGGACAAATGGAATACGATTGGCAGGATGTTGACCTAGATGAAGAAACGATGACCAAAATCGCAAATGAAACCGGCGGAAAATACTTCAGAGCAACCGATAATAAAAGCTTATCAAGAATTTATTCAGATATTGATAAATTAGAAAAAGACATCATACTAGAAAAGAGTTTTTCAAACAAGGCAGAATTATTTTTGCCTTTTGCGATTTTTTCGGCAATCATGTTGCTAATGGAATTTTTATCGAAATATTTAATATTTAAATCCAATCCGTAAATGTGGAAGTTTCAAAATACGCAGTATTTTTTCCTCTTCATTGCATTAGGTATAATGATTTCATATGCAGTATTTTCAGTTTGGAGAAGAAAAAAAATCTATGAGAGACTTGGAAATCTGAATATAGTATATGGACTCATGCCGGATGTTTCACAAAATAAAAGGTGGATTAAGATAATTTTATGGTCTTTAGGGTCATCATTTTTTATTCTCGGTATGTGCAACTTGCAAAGCGGGAGTAAAACACAGGAGGTACAAAGAGAAGGAGCAGATATTGTGGTATGTCTTGATGTTTCAAAAAGTATGTTGGCAGAAGACATACAACCTAACAGGATCACTCGTGCAATGCAGGCAATGGAAAAATTTATAGAAAGGTTAAAAGGCGATAGACTCGGGATGGTTGTTTTTGCAGGAGAAGCTTATGTACAATTACCAATAACCACAGACTACAACACAGCCAAACTCTTTTTAAATTCAATTTCAACAGATATGGTTCCGGTTCAAGGAACAAACATTTCTGAAGCAATAACTAAGGCGTCTGAAGCATTGGGTGAAGACCAGGGAAAAAACAGAGCCATCATAATTATTACAGACGGTGAAGATCATGAAGAAAACGCAGTTAAACTTGCTAAAGAAGCATCGGAAAAACAAATAATGATTAATACTATTGGCGTAGGTTCTGAGACAGGTGTTCCAATTCCTGAATTCAGAAATGGTGTTAGATCAGGATATAAAAAAGACAGAGATGGCAAAACAGTTGTTTCTAAACTCAACTCAAATCTGCTAAAAGAAATAGCAAATGAGGCCAATGGAGTTTTTGTAAAGGCTACTAATACAGATATTGGTCTTAATGCGGTAATGGATAAAATCGAAGAGCTAGACCAAAAGAAAATTGAAACTACGATGGTAACAGATTATAATGATCAGTTTATTCCATTTTTTTATGCCGCGTTCTTTATTTTTTTACTCGAATTTTTAATCAACGAACGAACGAGTCATTTGTGGAAAAAAATGAACCTTTTCAAAGCAAAAGAATAACAATGAATATCGAGTTTAATTAACAGAATAGAAAAATGAAGTTTTTGATTTATATACTGATAGCATTAAATTTAATTATTGTCTCGGCACAAGAAGAAAAAAACCTCTTGGTTGATGGAAACAAAGCATACAATGGAAGTGAATTCAAAAAAGCCGAAGAAAAATATAAAAAATCATTGGAAGTAAAAAAGAACTACACCAAGGCCAACTTTAATCTTGGCAATGCGATGTATAAAAATCAAAAGTTTGAGGACGCAGCAAGTCAGTTTGACGTTGCTATCAGTAACACCAACAACAAAGATACACTGTCTAAAATCTATCATAACCTAGGAAACTCTTATTTAAAATCAAAGAAATATCAGGAAGCAGTAAATGCCTATAAAAACTCACTTAAATTGAATTCTTACGATGACGAAACACGTTACAACCTTGCCTATGCAATGAAAAAGCTGCAGGAACAACAAAAACAAAATCAGAAAAATAACCAGGATAAACAGAATCAACAAGATCAAAAAAATAAAAAAGATCAAAAAGACAATCAGCAACCAAAAGAAGAACAGAGTAAAATTTCAAAAGAGCAAGCCGAACAAATGATAAAAGCTCTAATTCAAAACGAAAAGAAATTACAGGACCAAAAGAAACAGAAAGATAAAAATGCAAGGAAAGCAGAGGTTGAAAAGGATTGGTAACATAATTTAATAAGCGTTAAAAAATTAAAAGATGGTTTCAGTAAAAATGTATCAATTTAAATTTGTATATCGCAGATAATTTTTATGAAGAGTAAAATATTATTCGTTTTTTTTATTTCGTTATTTTTTAACTATTACCGAGCTCAAAGCTTTACTGCCGCCGTAAGCAAAAAAACCGTTGTAATCGGGGAATTTTTTCAGATTGCGTTTACGATAAACAGTAATGCCAACAACTTTGTTCCTCCCGACTTTAAAGACTTTGACATTTATAGCGGCCCAAATCAAAGCACCAGCATGAGTTTCGTTAATGGCAGTTTATCATCCTCCGTATCGATTTCATATTATCTTGTGCCTAAACGTGAAGGTAAATTTACTATTGGCCCAGCTAAAATATCAGCAGGTGGCAAACAACTTCAAAGCAATCCAATATCAATTGAAGTTATCAAAGATAATTCTAATCAATCGTCGGCCAATAACCAGCAGAAAGGAAATGGCAGTAATCAATCCGGAAATCAAAAATATGACTACTCAACTGGTTCGAATGGTGAAGAAATTTTTATACGCACCATGGTTAGCAAGCAAAAATCTTACATAGGAGAACAAATTACCGTGACACAAAAAATTTATTCCTCTTATCAAATGAGAGGTTTCCAAAACTACAAAGCACCTGCCTACAACGGATTTTGGAGCAAAGAAGAAAACCGAACAGCTCAACTTAGCCAGAATACAGAAAATTTTGATGGCCGAAATTATTATGTTGTTGAATTCAACAAAACAATTCTTTTTCCTCAAGAATCAGGTAAGTTAACCATTAATCCAGTTGAAATAGATGTTGTTGCCGCAGTACAATCGAACAGAAGACCAAGAGGTTTATTCGAACAGTTTTTTGGAGGCGGATATGAAGACAAAGTATTTAAAGTAAAAAGTAAAAAGATTGAAATTAATGTGAGTCCACTTCCTGCAGAAAACAAGCCTGCTAAATTTGGTGGGGCTGTTGGAAACTTCAGTTTTAATGCAGAAATGGATAACAAAAAAGTTAGAGAGAATGAACCTATCAATTTAAAATTGACAATTAGCGGCAAAGGAAATATCAATCTGATTTCACCTCCGGATATTACTTTTCCTTCGGAATTTGAAACTTATGACCCAAAGATAAATGAAAATGTAACCGTTAGCGGCATAGTTTCCGGGACTAAAACTTATGACTATCTCATTATTCCTCGCAAACGAGGTAATTATAAAATTGACAAGATAAATTTTTCTTACTTCGATCCTGAAAAAAAACAGTATGTCAACATTCCTTCACCGGAACTCGAAATTGTAGTATCACCCGGAATTGCTAATTCAACTGGAAATGCTACCGTATACACACCAAAAAATGAAATAGAAAAATCAGAAAATGACATAAGGTTTATTAAGAAAGGTAATCTTGAACTCAAAAATATTGATTCAGAATTCTTCTCCTCAGTAAAACATTACGGAATACTTTCGGGTATTTTTTTGATCTTTGGATTAGCACTTTTTATAAATAGAAGACAGATTAAGTTAAACAGTAATGAAGTTGCACTAAAGGAAAAGAAGGCCGCGAAACTAGCTCGAAAAAAATTAATGAATGCAGAAAAACTATTAAAAAGCAATAACAAAAATGCTTTTTACAATGAGATTTCGATTGCACTCAACCAATACATCAGTGATAAATTAAATATTCCAATTTCTGATCTTTCAAGAGATAATATTCGTTCGCAAATGGAAAAAAGAAATATTCCAGAAGATACAATTACAAATTTTATCAAAACTTTAGATGAGTGCGAATACGTGAAGTATGCTCCGGGGGCAGTTACTGATAATTTCAAGGAAACGTATGATAACACTATTTCATTAATTACAAAAATTGAGAATCACCCAAAAGTATGATTCAAACAAAGAATAAAAGATTTTTACTTACACTGATTTTTTCAGTTTCTGTCGTTTTTTGCTTTGTTTACTCTGCAGAACTAAGTGATAGTGCCACTTTTTATTACACCAAAGCAGAATATAAAAAAGCCGCAAGATGTTATGAGAAAATTATAAGCTCAGGTAAGGAATCATGGATGCTATACTACAATTTAGGAAATTGTTATTATGAGGATGGCCGGATTGGTTTAGCAATTCTTAATTATGAAAAAGCCAAAAAAATAAATCCTACACAAGAGGACTTATTGAATAACCTTTCGATAGCTGAAAATAAGATTACAGATAAAATCAAAACCAGAGAAATATCTATCGAAAAGGAAATAAAGAATTTTTTCATTTACAGATTCTCCACAACAGGTTGGGCCTGGTGCTCAATAATAACTTTCGGTATAGCTTTGACTTTATTTTTTGTTTTTTACATAGGAAGAAACAGCATTACAAAAAGAATTTCATTTTGGTCAGGAATTATTACGATAGTGATTTTCGGAGTCTCATTATTATTTGGCTATGCAGAATTAAATGAAAAATCAAGTGCTCAAAGTGGAATAATAATCTCATCTGAAACAAAAGTATACAACAAGCCCAAACTAGAGGCATCATCTCAGAAAAATCTAGTTTTACATGAGGGGACAAGATTTAAAATTCTTGAAATAGAAGATGAATGGATAAACATCCAGTTAATCAATGGTAATGAAGGCTGGATATTGACAAAGGATACAGGTATCTATTGAAAAACTATTCCGATACAGTATAAAATATTGTATTTATCTTTCTAATTAAATTTATCTTTGGTGTGTTGATTCCTGCTAACTGAATCATGCTTTTATTAAACTATTTTGAAATCTAAATACGTAAAATATATTTTATTGTTTTTTTTAATTGGTTTACTCATCGTGGCCAAATTCATTTTTTTTCCGCAGGAGAAAAAATTAAATCAAGAAGGTAAAGGAAAGAAAACTGATTACAGTACTGCAGATGCTCTAGTAGTAAAGGAAATAAATTTGAATCAAAAAAATGAATTTCCTGGAACATTAGTTGCCAATAAAGAGGTTGAAATTTTCCCAGAAAGGCAGGGTAAAGTTATTGCTGTTTTTTTCAAGGAAGGTAGTAATGTAGATGCAGGCAAAATACTAGTAAAGCTAAATGATGCAATTCTTCAGGCTCAACTTAAAAAACTTAAAGTAAATGAAGATTTTCTCCTTAAAACAGAAGAGCGAAAAAGAAATCTACTTAAAATTAATGGTATCAGCCAACAGGAGTATGAAGCTTCACTTGCTGAATTAAATAATTTACGTTCAGAAATCGAATACATAAAGGCACAAATTGAAGAAACTGAAATCAAGGCACCTTTTACTGGTAAGATAGGTATCACAAATGTTACAGAAGGAAGCTACGTATCTACCAATTTATCTATATTAAAAATTCAGCAAAACAACCCGATAAAGATTGATTTTTATATTCCTGAAAAAAACGCACAGCAACTCAAAACAGGTGATTTAATCAGTTTCGCAACACCTCACAGTAACAAAAAAAATTCTGCTACGATTTCAGCAATAAATACAGGTATAGAAACTGACACAAAACAATTAAGAGTAAGAGCTATCGCTTCAAATAATAACAATGAATTGGTTGCAGGTAGTGACGTAATCGTATTTGTAAATTTTGAATCAAATATTAAAACAATACTAATTCCAACCTCAGCAGTAGTAACTTCTTCAAAAGGTAAAAAAGTTTATTTATATAAATCGGGGAAATGCCAGGAGATTTTAATAGAGACGGGGACAAGAAATGAAGATTATGTTGAAGTAGAAAATGGATTGAAGCCGGGAGATACACTACTAACAAGCGGATTACTTCAATTAAAACAAGGACAAAACGTAAAACTGAACAAAGTTCAGTAATTCCAATTCATGAACATTTCTACGCTTAGCATAAAAAGACCGGTTCTTGCAATAGTAATGAATCTCGGGATAGTATTGTTTGGCGTTATAGGATTTAAATTTTTGGGGATTAGGGAGTATCCGTCCATTGATCCCCCTGTAATTACAGTTAAGACAAGTTATCCCGGAGCAGACCCTGGAATCATTGAACAGAAAATAACCATTCCGATTGAAAAAGCAATTAATGGTATTTCAGGAATTAAATCAATTTCTTCATCGAGTAATCAAGGCTCGAGTGTAATCACTATAGAATTTGAACTAAATACAGACATTGAAGCTGCGGCAAATGACGTTAGAGATAAAGTTGGGCAAGTAAACCTCAAAGGTTTGGTTGATTTACCAACTGTGACCAAAGCAGACGCAAACTCTGACGCGATACTTTCAATGACACTTGAAAGTTCTTCACGTTCTCATCTTGAAGTGAGTGATTTTGCAGAAAACACGCTAGCTCCGAGATTACAAAATATAAAAGGTGTCAGCAATGTTCAGATTTGGGGTCAGAAAAATTATTGTATGAGGATTTCACTTGATCCACAGAA
Source organism: Bacteroidota bacterium (assembly GCA_046302135.1). Lineage (GTDB taxonomy): Bacteria > Bacteroidota > Bacteroidia > B-17B0 > Aurantibacillaceae > AM-1111. Next base: position 42,344 of record JBKCIQ010000038.1, read on the forward strand.
AATGTCCGCAAGAAACATTACGGCAAGCGATATCAAATTAGCATTAGAGAAAGAAAATGTGGAATTACCTGCAGGTAAAATTTCAGGGAATTCAACCGAACTTCCTCTTAAAGTAGTGAGCGGTTACCATACAGAAAAGGATTTCAATAATCTTATTATTAAATCGGAGGGACTAAAACAAGTTTTACTAAGTGATATAGGTGAAGCTAGATTAGGAGCGGAAAACGAAGAAACAATTCTAAGACAATCAGGAATACCTATGATAGGTCTTGGCGTTGTACCTCAACCAGGCGCAAATTACATAGAAATTGCTGATGAATTTTATAAAAGAATAGAGCAACTCAAGAAAGACCTGCCTCCAGATTTTAAAATAAATGTTGCTCTAGATAATACTCGATTTATTAGAAGATCAATAAATGAAGTGGTTGAAACGTTGGCAATAGCATTACTACTGGTAATTGTTATCGTTTATTTATTTTTCCGTGACTGGATAATCGCCATTCGTCCACTGATAGATATTCCGGTTTCGCTTATAGCAACATTCTTCGTTATGTACCTCATGGGATTCTCTATCAATGTACTCACCTTACTTGCAATTGTTTTGGCAACCGGACTTGTGGTGGATGATGGAATTGTAGTAACTGAAAACATTTTCAAAAAAACCGAAGAAGGATTATCACCAATAGACGCGGCGATTACGGGCTCCAAGGAAATTATTTTTGCCGTCATTTCAACATCAGTGACATTAGCAGCAGTATTTCTGCCTATTATTTTTCTTCAAGGATTTGTCGGAAGGCTTTTTCAGGAATTTGGGATTGTTATTGCTTCGGCGGTTTTAATATCTGCGTTCGTGTCTCTCACTCTTACACCTATGCTTAACGCCAAACTAATAAGGAAAAATTCTAAAAGAAGTAAATTTTATGAGATGACTGAACCATTTTTCGAGAGGTTAAATCAGTCGTATTTATCATCATTAGAAACATTCATGAAAAAGCGTTGGTTGGCCTTTCCAATAATCTTAATTTGTTCAGTACTTATTTATTTTGTTGGCAAAAATATTCCATCAGAATTAGCACCATTGGAAGACAGGAGTTGGTTCAGAATTAGTGTAACAGCACCGGAAGGAAGTTCCTATGAATACACTGATGATTTCATGATGAAGTTGAGTGATTTTATAAAAGATTCCATCCCTGAAAAAAAAGTTTTACTAACTGTTACCGCACCCGGCTTTATAGGTTCTGGAGCAGTTAATACGGGGTTTGTTAGACTTAAATTAACCGAGCCAAATGAAAGAAAGAGAACTCAACAACAAATTGCAGAATATTTCACGAAAAAATCAAAGAATTTTCCGGAGGCAAAAACATTTGTGATACAGGAACAAACAATATCAGCAGGTGGCGGACCTAGAGGTGCCTTACCTGTGCAAATGGTTATAAAAAGTTTAGACTTTGAAAAACTAAAAAAAGTTATTCCCCTGATGATGGATAAAATGCAGAAAAATCAGGTTTTTCAGGGTGTGGATGTTAACTTAAAGTTTAATCGACCTGAACTTAAATTGCTTCCAGACAGCATGCGCGCCAGGTTGTTAGGTGTAAACTTTTTTGAATTGTCGCAGACTTTACAACTTGCACTTAGTGGCCAACGTTACGGGTTTTTCACAATGAAAGGAAGAGAATATCAGGTGATAGGACAACTTGAACGTAAAGACAGAAACGCACCGGGTGATCTAGATCAACTATTTGTTAGAAACAAAGTTGGCAAAATGATTCCGTTAAGCATTCTTGTAAGTACTAAAGAACAATCCAGCCCACCACAATTATACAGGTATAATACAGATATATCAGCAACTATTTCTGCAGGTCTGGCTAATGGTAAAACCATTGGAGACGGAATAAGTGAAATAAGAAAAATTGCCTCTGAAACTTTAGACGAGAACTTCACTACGGCACTGACGGGACCATCAAGAGATTTCGAGGAGAGTTCATCTAATGTACTTTTTGCATTTTTGCTGTCATTAATTTTAATTTATTTAATATTAGCGGCACAATTTGAAAGCTTCATTGATCCTATGATAATTATGCTTACTGTACCACTTGCGATAGCCGGAGCATTGTTTTCGTTATGGTATTTCAACCAGACAATGAATATTTTTAGTCAAATTGGAATAATAATGCTCATTGGCCTTGTAACAAAAAACGGAATACTGATAGTTGAATTTGCCAATAAACTAAGATTACAAGGAGTTAACAAATCAGAAGCGGCAATTAAAGCCGCTAGTCAGAGGCTAAGACCAATATTGATGACCAGTCTAGCAACTGCACTTGGAGCATTACCAATAGCGTTAGCATTAGGTGCGGGAGCAAAAAGCAGGACATCCATGGGAATTGTTATCATAGGAGGCTTGCTATTTTCATTATTGCTAACGCTTTACGTTATACCTGCAATGTATACCTATCTGTCCGGAAAGAAAAATGAAATCATTTAAATTTCTATTAATTCCCATATTGTGTTTTTGTACGGTAAATGCTCAAGTACTTACTCCTGAGATTGCTGTAGAAATTGCATTGAAAAATAACATTGAACTAATTGTTTCAAAAAACAATTACGAAATATCATCAATTTCTTACTCAAGGGGAAATGCTGGTATGTTACCAAATGTTCAGTTCTTAACTGGTAGTAATTTTTCTCAAAACGATACAAAACAAAATTTATTAAATGGAACTGTAGTAGATCGCAAAGGAGCGGTTTCTACAGGAATAAACTCTTCGGTTGTTTTGAACTGGACATTGTTCGACGGAATGAAGATGTTTGCATCCTACAAGAAACTGAACTCAGAGAAAAATTTGAATGAAAACATACTGAAACAAGAAACAGAAAAAATAGTTACTCAAGTTTTAATTCAATATTACACGCTTGTAAAGACAAAGCAACTCATTAAGTCCTTTAATCAGGCACTTGATCTATACATCAGCAGGCAACAAATTTCAGAAGCAAAATGGAAAAATGGTGCCGTATCCAAAATCATTTACTTGCAGGCACAGATTGATCTTAATGAACAACAATCAATTTTGATGAATTTAAAAAACGAAGAAGAATCACTAAAAATAAATCTAAATGAATTATTAGCACGTTCCCCGGAAACACAATTCGAAGTAATTGATTCAATTTTAATAGCATATTCTCCGAAACTGGAAGCTTTGAAATCTAATTACAAAAAAAACAATTTCAGCATAAAAGCGCAGGAAATCAAAAAGGAAATTGGAAACTTAAAATTAAAAGAGATTAGATCACAATTTTTTCCTAAGGTTACAATGAATACAGGTTATAATTTTACCAGAAATGAAAATCAGGCTGGATTTATTTTACTAAATAGAAACCTTGGATTAAATGCAGGGATTACAGCAGGTTGGACATTGTTTAATTCAGGTAATACTACCCGACTTATGAAAAGCACTAAAATTGAAAACTCAAATGCAGATCTAATTTTTAATGCATTACAAATTGGGATTGAATCTGAGATCCTCAAAAATTTCATTTCTATGTATAACTCATTAGAAATATTGAAACTTGAGGAAAAAAATTTATCACTGGCACAAGAAAATGCGGAAACAGCATTAGAATCCTTTAGATTGGGTGCTCTAACCCTAATAGAAGTTAAAGAGGCGCAAAAAAGTTATCAGGATGCAATTCAAAGAACTATAAATTTACGCCTTCAGATAAAGAAAAACGAAATTGAACTCTTGAAATTAAATGGGGAGTTGATTAAACAATAACTATAACTTAAACTTTATCACAAAATTCAAACCGCCATCATTAAAATAGTTAAGCTCACCTTTTAATTGCTTAACAAAAATATGAATCAGTTTAAATCCTAGAGATTGGGATTTACTTAGATCTATGGCTTCGGGTAAACCAGGACCATTATCTTTAACCGATAAAACTAAACCATCTGCAATTTCCGAATTTCTATGAAGGGATACATAAAGAGTACCTCCGCCCTGCTCCGCTGCAGGAGTATTAAAAGCATATTTAAATGAATTTGTAACAACCTCATTCATTAATAATGCTATCGGAATCGCATCTTTACCTTTAACTGACGTACTTTCCAATTCAAATTTTAATGCAATACCCTTTCCTTTACCGTAGAATCTTGAAATACTTGTAACTAAATCTTTGAGATAATCTTGAAGCTCAATATTGGCAAAGGAATGTGATTTATACATTTTATCATGAATAAGAGACATTGCATAAATCCTGTTCTTGATTTCATTGAACTGACTTTTTTGCATTTCATCAATTTGCCTATCTCGTTGCATTTCGATTAAACCTAAAACAAGGGTAAGATTATTTTTTACGCGATGATGAATCTCGCCTAAAAGTGATTCCTTTTCTTCTAAAGATTCTTTGATTTGTATTTCATCTTTTTTCTTTTCTGTAATATCAAGGCCATAAGCAATCATATAACGAAATTGTCCCCCTTCGAAAACAGGCGAAAACCTTCGAAGTTTCCATACAGATAGTCCATTCTCACGAACTATATTATCTTCGAATTCCGTAGTTAGTCCTTTTTGCTTAGCGAGATCAAAAAACTCTTCTCTTTTTTGCGCAAAGGAAATATCAATGTTTTTAAATTGGCAATATTCCGAATCAGATTTCCCTATCAAAAACTCTCTTGTCACCTTATCGGAAACAGCAACATCATTTAAATAAATATATTTTTTGTTTTCATCATAAATCGCAATATCCAAAGGAATACTTGATAAAACGGACTCATAAAATAGTTTCTGTATTTCAATCTCTCGCCCTTTCTGTAAAGCTTCCTGAGTCCTTTCCTTAATTTTTAACTCCATTTCGTTAGAGTAAACACTAAGACTATTTCTCATATTTATTAATGCTTCCCCCAATTGATCTTTGTCACTTAATTTTTCATATTTTACAGTTAGATTCCCGCTTTCGATTTCGTGAGCAAAGGCTGCTGTTTTCTTGAAGCTTTCGGTCAGTTTATTTAATGAGGATGCAATTTCTCCAATAATATTTTCACTACTTCCAACATTTGTTTCTATAAGTTCGCCCTTTGTCAAATGATCAATAACGTTCTTCATCTGAATAGTTGGGCGACGAATATTAACAATAATGAAATAAACTGAAATCGCGATAAAAAAAATCAAAACAATAGAAAGTATTATTAAAATATTAGTTATCCTGTATGAATCAGTTAATATTGACTCTTTTAATTGACTGGAATTTTTTTTGGTATCAACTAAAACTACTCTTAACTTAAGTAAAACTTTTTCGGTCCTAGGAAAAATATTTGACTCAACCATTTCTTCAGCTTTAAACTTTTTCTCAGGATTTTCATAATCATCAAATGTCCTAAGTGTTTTCATGACATCTTGTTGTAAAAGAATAATGCTGTCAATTTCATGGAAAATTAAATTAAGATTTTGCACATCAAATTCTCCATAATAATCCTTTGTAAGCAATTGAGCTTTGGCAATTAAGTCTACCTTGAGTTTTGGATAAGCAATTCTATGAATTGAATCAAGCTTAACTTTATCTTCAATACTGCTTGGTACATATACCCAATTGGTAGTATACATTTTCGACTCAATAATCATCTCGTTAAACCGATCCAAATCTTCGATATACGGATTAATCAATTCTGTAATTTCCTTAATATTGTTTCTGTCTTTAGAGATATAATAATAATTAATCACTGCATTAATAATGACTACAAACAGAAGGAGAAAAAAGATTAGTGTAATCTTTGGAAAACCGGTTGCGTTCAGCAAATTCTTTTGCCACCAACTTTTTTTCGAATTATTTTCGGTATTATTGTACACTTCGAGTTCAAATATAACTAGCTCTTATCAGTAAAAAAAGTTTTTTTTATAATATAGAAATTTTATCTTGTAACTAAATAAATTGAAAAGTATTTAATGAAACTAAAGTATTATTTTACAATTATCCTCAGTTTTTCTTTAATGTGGTATTATTCACAGGATACCTCAGCGGTAAAAAGTGATTCGCTTAACTATTACGACATGTCTCTTGAGGAATTACTGAAATTAAAAGCGCACGGTGTTCCCAGTGAACTTGAAGAGTTGATTAACTCTCTTATTTCGGTTTCTTCAAAAAAAGCTTTAAATACCAGAGAAACGCCCAGTATAATTACATTAATAACAGAAGAGGAGATTAAAAATTCAGGAGCGCGTGACCTGATAGATGTCTTAAGACTAGTGCCGGGAATTGATTTCGGTGTTGATGTTGAGGGAGTAGTTGGTTTGGGTGTAAGGGGTAGTTGGTCAAACGAGGGTAAAATACTGATACTATTGGATGGTCAAGAGACCAATGAAATTTTGTTTGCAAGCAACCAACTCGGAAATCGTTTCCCTATAGATTTAATTAAAAGAATTGAAATTATTCGCGGGCCCGGCTCCGCCATATATGGTGGATATGCGGAATATGGAGTAATCAATATAATTACCAAACAAGCAGAAGACCTCAACGGGGTTTTTGCTTCAGGAACTTATGGTCAAATGGAGAAAGATTACGGAAGAAAAAACTTGAGCCTCGCATTTGGTAGAAAAATCAAAGACTTTTCAATCAGTATTTCAGCATTTACAGGTATAGCCCAAAGAAGCGATCAGGTTTATAAAGATTACTACGGGGCACAATACAACATGAATGGAAATTCTGATTTAAAAACCAATTACCTCAATTTTTTTACAAAATATAAAGGGCTGAGTTTTAGATTAATTTTAGATGATTATAAAATAAAAATTAAAGATGGTTTCGGAGCAGTACTAAGTAATCCGGTAGAAGGACATTTTGAAAATATACATGCAGAATTAAAACACGAACTCAAAATTTCTGAGAATTGGAAAATAAACTCAAGATTAAACTATAAAAATCAACAACCTTGGGAGATACCGGCTTATGATGAAACCAGTCCTTATCAAAAATCAGCCAACAGAACATTAGTTAATTTATCGACTACGTACGAACCAAACAGAAATCTTAATATTACTTTAGGTACTGAAGCATATCATGATATTGCTAAAGATTTAGTTGAAGGCGGTCAATTTAAAAATGGAAAAAATAATATTAGTTACTACAATTATTCTTTGTTTGGTCAAGGACTCTTCAAAACAAGATTAACTAATTTCATATTTGGATCAAGATTTGACAATCATAGCGCGTTCGGAAATGCTTTTGTACCGAGAGTTGGTTTAACCAAAAAAATTAAAAAATTCCACTATAAAGCACTCTTTAGTAGAGCGTTTAGGGCGCCGTCAATTGAAAACATCAACGCGGCTGATTCCTCAGGCATTAAACCTGAATTCACTAACATACTTGAACTTGAGCTCGGTTATCAAATTAACAGAAACTCGATTTTAACTTTGAATATTTTTGACATGACAACGAAAAAACCTATTGTATATTATACTACAACAGATAGTTTAAATTCTGAATTCTACACAAACTTTGGGTCTTCAGGAACTCAGGGAATTGAAGTAGAATATAAATTTAAATCTAAAAAATTCAGCTTCAATTTTAATTATGCATATTACACCGCAGCCAATAAAGATAGAATTTCTCTCTATCAGACAAGTGATCCTTCAGCTCTTTTAGCATTTGCTAACCATAGAATTAATTTAAGTACCCAATACAATTTGAACCAGTTTTTAAATCTTCATCTTTCTGCTTCGTATTATGGAAACAGATGGCAGGTAGGTGGAATTGATAGTGCAGGGGCATCGATACTGGAGAAAACAGATCCTTTATTACTAGTAAATTGCTTTTTAAACTTGAACTTACCTAATAAAGGATTAAATATTGGATTGGGTGTTTATGATATACTCAACCAGAAATTTTCATTCATTCAGCCGTACGACGGAGGTCATGCGCCGCTACCTGGTCCATCTAGAGAGATATTATTAAGATTACAATACCAATTGAATTTTAAAAAGAAAGAAAATTGAAAAAGCGTTTTATAAATAAAAGTTTTCTTTTGAAATTGCTGTTAACAATTGTGGTATTGTTTCTTTATTCCGTAGGAACAAAATTGAAAGCACAGGATAAAGATTATAAGGCCTACTCATTATTTGTATATAACTTTATGAAATACACGGAGTGGCCTGAAGAAAACAGTAAAGGAGATTTTGTTCTTGTTATTTACGGAAATTCAAAAATTGAAAAAGAACTTAAAAATCTGGCGGCGCAAAAAAAATTAAAAGGTAGAAACATTCAGATTAAATGCCTTAGTAATATTGACGAGAGTCTTGATTGCAACTTAATTTATATATCTGACGAAAAAAGTCAGGCAGTAAAAGATATAATTTTGAGAATGAAAACTAAAAGTGTGCTCATTGTTGGAGAACGTGAGGGACTAGCATCAAAAGGAGCCTCTTTGAGCTTTGCCGAACTTGAAAATGATGAGTTGTCTTTTGATATAAACAAAAAGGCTTTAGAAATTCATAAACTTAAAATTTCTAGTTCTCTGCTTAAATTAGGATCTGTAGTAGTCAAGTAATCCCGTGAATTCAGCAGATAATTAAATCTATTCTTTTTATTTCGAATTGATTTCATCTTATGAAATTTTTTCTTTTTAATTTAGCATGAAGAATTTTTATGTTTGAAGAAAAGTTTAAAAACCTTTACCAGAAATCCATAGATATAACAGTCAATCATCTACCTCAATTCATAACGGGTATATTTGTATTGATAATTGGATGGTGGCTCATCAAAAGAATTGTAAAAATTGCGCAAGATTCCTTTGTGAAAAGAAATCTTGATCCGAGTATTGAATCATTTTCCAAATCAGCTATTTCAGTTATTTTAAAAGTTATTTTACTGATTATAGTTGCAGGGATGTTTGGAATTAAAACCAGTTCGCTCGTTGCTGTATTAGGTGCCGCGGGTCTAACAGTTGGTCTTGCTTTACAAGGAAGCCTGAGCAACCTTGCGGCAGGTGTTCTTATCCTTTCTTTCAAACCTTTTAAAGTTGGTGATATTATTGAGTCCGGCAATCAAAGTGGCAGAGTAATTTCCATTCAGTTTTTTAATACTGTATTAGAAACTTCAGATCACAAAACCGTAATCATTCCAAATAACCAATTATCAAACGGCACAATAGTAAATGTAAGTAAACTAGGAAATTTAAGAACAAGCATTAATTTTAAAATATCGGATTACAATAAATCAGAAAAAATATTTGAGATTGCCGGCAGGGTAATCGAGTCTGATAAGAGAATTTTGAATGATCCAAAGCCAAAATTACTGATTACTGGTTTCTCTGGCAGATCAGTAGAACTTTCTATCTCATTTTTTTCAATTTTGGAAGTCAAAGATTCAGTTGCATCCGATACCTATAAATCTTTAATTGTCGCATTTGAGAAGGAAAATATTCTCGATATCATCGTTAATGAAGATAAATAATAATTATTGATGAATTTTTAAAATGGATAACCAATTCCAAAATTAAATTCAGACTGGCGTATGTTGAACTGCCATGCATCTTCGGGTGCAATTGCCGGATCATGTACTCTAAATGCAACATCCAAACGTATAATGAAAAACGATAGATCCAATCTCAAGCCTGCACCGGTTCCTATTCCCAAATGAGTGTAAAAATCGTTTATCTTGAATTCTGCCCTCGGCTTCAGAGGATCCGGCTTTCTAAGAAAAACATTACCCGCATCAACGAAAAACGCACCATTAAAAATTTTATAAATTGGGAACCTGTACTCAATGTTTATTTCAATTTGATTATCACCTATTTTATCGAAATTAAATTCTCCTGAAGCCGGAGAAAATCCACCGGGGCCAAGAGATCTTGCTTTCCATGCACGTACAGAGTTAGGCCCGCCAGCAAAAAAACCTTTTTCATAAGGTAGAACTTTCAGATTTTTGAAAGGATAACCCAGTCCTCCGAAAAATCGGAAGACTACACGACTGTTTTTACCTATTAATTTATAATATCTGAAATCATTTTCAATCCTGATGAATTGAGCGAAAGGAATTTCGCCAATGGTATAACTATCGTTCTGATTGGGTGTTTGATTGAGTACATATTTAAAAAAAGGTCTTAACAAATTACCCGCAGATTCAAATGTAGACTTAAAATAAAAGAAGTTACGCGCCCTAGGCTTAGACTGATTATTGAAAAAATAAGTTAAACGCGTAACGTTAGTAATATGGTTATTAAAGGAATTACGGAGAAAAAAATCATTTGAATTATTTAATGCCTGTTGAAATGCAGCTGAAGTTCTTGTAACGTTTACAATATTTGTTTCGAATGGTGTTAAATAAAAAAAGTTATAGGACTTAAATTTCCACTGGTAACCAAAGGAAAAATTTATAATTGTCCTAGCGAATTCTGGTCTTTCCTGATAGTTACCTGAACTGGTCAAAACTGTTTTTGGCGCCGCGGAAGGTTTAAACTTAATGTGATTGAAGGGCCATGGAAAAAAAGCTCTAGGAAAATACAAATCAAACTCGGGACCAAAAAGTATTGTATTGAAAAATCTGTCTACCTGAACTGGATTAAAACTACTGTTATCCTGTGAACCAAATGTTTTCTGTGCAGTTAAACCGCCCTTAAGTTTAATCTCCATCAATTCTGCTCCTTTAAAAGTGTTCCTGTTTTGATAAACAAGACTTCCGCCTATTCCGTAGTTGTTTGCGGTATTTGTCAGTTCAGTTTCTGCCGAATAACTTTGACGCATTACAGGCGCCATTTGAATAATCATATTCAACTTATTGTATGAACCCGTTACCCGCTCAAAAACAACATTTATATTTTTAAAAGCTCTGAGGTCAGATAGACGCTTATATGTTTCTTCTGCATTGGCAAAACTATAGGATGATCCCGGAAATACTGTAATCAGGTTTGTCAAAACACCAGGACGAAAATTTAATTCTCCATTGTACAGAAAATGATAATTCAATCCTGCCCTGGTTGATACAGCAGTATCGTTGTATGAAGTTTTTTTATACGGATTGAAATCTGTTATTGTATATATATGGGAGATAAAATACCTGATGTGATTCCTCGTCATTATGGTATCTTTTCCATCTTGCTCTGCTTTATAAGTGAAATTTTTTATTCCTATTGTCAGATCAATTTTTTTATTGCCTACAGAACTGTCTACAAGAAAATAAATAAAATCCTGTGCAAACTCATAGTATCCATTGTTTAGAAGGTTCTTATAGATTCTCTCTCGTTCCAATGTTATTACATCGGACTGAAATGGCTGACCTGATAAAATTTTACATGAGATTGAATCATTATAAACGTATTGTGCTAGCTCGGCATCATCCATTTTATAACTTATATTTCTAATTTTATATGGAAGACCCGGCTCGATAAAGTAATAGACATGAGCCCTCTTAATTTTCTTTTTACCTCTTTTTATCGGTTCCAAAACAACAGAATCTCTCACTTTGGCTTTGAAAAAACCGTTGTTCTGACAATATTTTGCGATTTGTTTTACGGAGGCATTGGACATAAATGTATCTAAGATCACAGGAGCTTCACCAATTTCCATAATTTTTTCGCCAAAAGTTGGCTCATCCAGATTTTTTAACTTCGGCTCCAATTTTCTCTTATAAGGCAAAGTTTTCTTGCCTTTTAGTTTTCGTTTTGCATTGACCAAATCAGTCTTCTTATCTCTTTTATTATTTTTATCAGTTACTTTTCGTTTTCGCGCTTCGTTAATCCTACTAAATCTGATATTTCTTTTTTCCTTTTTCTTCAACATCTTTTCTTGATTAACCTGGTTATACAACCATGTATGAAAATAAAAAACCCTGAATAATTTACGGTTAGGTTGTTGTCTGAAAAAAGTTTCAATAACCGCCTTATCCAAAGAATTGGTCTTATCAACAATAAAATTTTTTTCCAATAAATATTCCCGACCCTGATAGACACCTTCACTCAATTCTCCATTCCGGAGTTTTTTTACCGGACTGCAAGAAATAAAAGTAAGAATACTAACCAAAAAGAAAACTAATTTTATGAAGTTGAAATGTATATTTTTACAATTAGAAATGCGCACGATAAACAAAATTAATCTTTTTAGAAAATGATAAGTAAGTCGCAAAAAAAATATATATCACAGCTTACAAATAAAAAGTTTAGAGAAAAAGAAGGTTTATTTATAGCCGAGGGCAAAAAAATAATCGAAGAAGTCTTGTTGAGCGAGATAATAGTTGAACATCTATATGCAAGTGAAGGTTTCCTCCAAAAGCATTCCGGCAGTATTAATAGCAAGCGAATTAAATCAACTCCGATAACTGACATTGAACTAAAAATAATATCATGCTTAAAAGAACCCGATGATGCATTAGCAATTTGCAGAATTCCGGAATACGATTTTACATTTTCAAAAAATACATCTGATCTTATCATATACATTGATGATATCAGAGATCCCGGAAACCTTGGAAGCATTATACGAATATGCGACTGGTTCGGAGTAAAAAAGATTATATGTTCTCCAGGCACGGTTGATCTTTATAATCCAAAAACAATTCAGTCAACTATGGGCTCATTTCTTAGGACAAATGTCTTTTACATGGAACTTGAAAAACTTATTGAAAAGCAGAAAATTTTAACCGGAACAGAAATTACAATCTATGGAGCAACAATGGAAGGAACTAATATTTATTCAGAAAGCGAGCTTCATTCAGGTGTTATTGTAATAGGGAACGAGGCAAACGGCATATCACCAAAAAATATCAGCCTTATTGATCGAAAAATCTGCATTCCAAAAACTAACTCAAAGGGCCCTGAGTCTCTGAATGCCGCAATTGCAACTGCCTTAATATTGGGCGAGTTCAGGAGAAGAAAAATGACTAATTAGTCTACCCATTCGGCAATAAATACGTTTGTGTCTCGCGTGCCTCCGTTATTTCTATTTGATGAAAAACTTATTTTCTTTTTGTCAGGGGAAAACATTGGAAAGGAATTGAAAACACTTTCCTTGGTAACCTGCTCAAGTCCGCTTCCGTCTGAGTTGATAAGCCACAACTGAAAATCATATCCTTTTGCGCTATGGTGATTAGATGAAAAAATAATTCTTTTAGAATCTGGGGTAAAAAAAGGCGCCCAGTTTGCCTTACCTAAATTGGTAATTTGCTTTAAATCCGAACCGTCAGCATTACATGTATAGATCTCCATTTTTGTAGGTGAAACAAGTCCTTTAGAAAGAAAGCTTTTATATTCTTCAATTTCTTCATTTGTCTTTGGGCGTGATGCTCTGAAAACTATTTTCTTTCCGTCAGGAGAAAAAAAAGCACCCCCGTCGTACCCTAAACCCGAAGTAATTTGCTTTTGATTTTTTCCATCAATATCCATAACCCAAAGTTCGAGGTCTCCGCTTCTGTCACTTGTAAATACAATTTTATCTCCTTTTGGAGAGACAGTTGCCTCAGCATCATATCCGGGAGTATCAGTTAATTTCTTTAATACCTTTCCAGATAAATCCGAAACATAAATATCATATTCTTTATAAATTGGCCATAGATATTTACCCGGAATGTTCTCAGGTGGCGCTGGACAATTCTGCTCTGCCTCATGTGTTGATGCAAATAAAATCTTTTTGTTGCCGGGCATGAAATAAGAACAGGTTGTCCTACCTTTACCGGTTGAAATTAATTTTGGTTTGTAGGTTGAATCGTTGATAGCCTTACTTGTTTCCATCATGAAAATCTGATCACAATTCAGGTTCCATTTTTTATAATTACTTTGAAATACCAGTTTTTTGGAATCAAAGCTCCAGTATGCTTCAGCATTATCTCCACCAAATGTCAATTGTTTAATGTTTTTTAAATGCCTTTCGTTCTGAGACTCACTGAACAGAAAAAAAAACAATAAAAAAATAAATAACGAAGCCTTCTTGTGTGTCATATTAACTTATTAAAATTTTAGAAAACAGATTTGAACATAGAAAGATTTACATTCAATTAGAATACAAATTTATTTAATAGTTCTGAGGGTTGTCTGCAATTCAATAAAAAAAAATCCTGACTTGCGCCAGGATTTTTAATCTCTCTAGGACGTGAAATTATTGAACAATCGATGTGAAATCAGCATCAGCTTTCCATTTAAGGAACTCAGCATCTTCTTTTGCTATTTGCTTATAAGAACCATCTTTTTCAATTGCTGACTTCAAAGATGATATTCCAGCGCTCTTATCTCCTTTTCTTGCAGCAGCCACAGCTTTGATATAGAAGGAAAGGGCAGATTCTTTTTCATTGGATGCATCAATTATTCCGGCAACAGCTTCTGGTTTTCCACTTAACAAGGTAGCCAATGCTAAATTTGCTCCTTTAAAGTTACCAAAGTTGCGAACTGCTTCGTCGTATTTACCATTGCGAATATTCAATATCCCCATGTTATATTCTACTTCCGGTCCTGCCGACTTTGATTTCTTATAATATTCCATAGCTTTTTCTCTGTTGCCTTCTTTAGCTGCGATAATTCCTAAACCATTATTAACAATTGGTTCGTTGGGGGCGATCTTTGCGGCACGCTCAAAAGCTGATTTTGCATCAGAAACTTTGTTCTGCATTAATAAAACAACACCATAATTACTTGATGCTCTCCACTCGTTAGGATATTTCTTTTCTGCTGAACGATAAACATTTGCTTTAGTGTTTATATCATTTGTCAAGTTAGCACCGTAAATTAATTCTTCAATAGATAAGCTATCAGGAGTCGATACCATAAGTTTAGAAATCATTTCATCAGTTCTAGACTTCTTATCAACCAAAAGAGTTAATACTGATCTCCTTAATTTAGGCATAATCTTATCCTTTATTTCTTTATAGGTCTCAGCCATATTACTTATCTCTTTTTCACGCTGTTCGGGGTCATTGAACATAGAAAGAACCCTAACAACTAATTCTTTATCTTTCATGTTTGATGCCTGAATTAAACTTTTAAATCCTTCCCAATCTTCGTCTACAGATGGTTTTTTAGGGCTGATTGTAATTGCAGGCAAATCAGTCTTCTTCTTAGATTTAGGATTTAACTGATTCTCAAGTGCTTTTTTACCTGCTTCAGTTCTTTCACCGGTTAATTCTCCATTTCTATCCAGTTTTCCATCAGGTGATGCGAAACCACTTACTTCAACTCCTTTAAAATCATACCACATGGTATTATTCTGATTTGTAGCAATGAAATCCAACATTTTCTTAACCTCATCAGTCTTCAATTCGCTTGAACGAACATTACTATTATTTAGTTCATAATAAATGTTTGCAGACTGATTCATAGAAACAGACTTTACAAAATTATCTTTGGCAAATACCCCTTTCTCATCATTTCTGGCAAGAAGAGGAGTGGCTGTGGTACCATCACCAATTTCTGTAGGTTTGAAATCCTTAGGCTTCTTTGTCTTGATTTGACCCGATGCTTTTATAGCTAGCTTTGCAACTTTTATTTCAGGTTTGAAAGCAACCTTGTCTGTGTATGAAAAACTACCTCCATTACTGTAGCTGATTTTCTGTCCTGAAGCGGTCGACTTTTCACCAACCAAGACAACAGGTTTTAAAGAAATTTCACCACCATTATATGTGATAACAGGGGTAACAGTAACTGCTGCCTTTTTTGCAAAAAGCTTAGGTGGGTATTTACCTGTAATAGTTACGTTTACGCTATCAGCATGCATTTCAAGTGGATTAGGTTTAATTTCATAAGAAATGAGATTTTGTTTCTTAATCATCTTACCCAAACCATCGCATGATGTTAGAAAAATTGTTGTTCCAGCTGCGAGAACAATTAGCTTTAAGTGGTTAATTTTAATCATAAAATTTTTGTAAGGGCAAGGCCCATTTTTAACGTTGCAATATTAATCAAAGTTTTTCAATTACAAAAAATACAAACCAATTGAATGGGAAAGGAATTCAACCTTTTTTTAACAAAAGTTGCATTTATAGGTTGATATGGTCGCTGAATTGTGACTTTTTTTCACCTGATTTTAATATTTCGAGGCATTCTATTAACAAAGTTTCATAGGTTTCAGGGCTGTTATCCTTTAAATAGAAATTTATCCTTTTTGTTTTCGAATCAGTTTCCTCGGAGGAGAATTTCAGATAAAATTTGTTGAGCTCGGCTAAATACTCAATACTTATTCCTTTTTCAATAGCTCTTCCCCTTTTTTCTACGTTTTGCATGATACATTCAAAAGGCAGATGAATAAAAAATTCAAAATCGGGAACGGGTAATAATCCTGTCAAATCCTCAAAATTTTTGTGGAATTCTACAAACTGAGATGCGGTCAGATTCATTTTGGCGAACCAGAGACATTTTTTAATTGAATAATCGGAACAATATTTTTCGTTTTTTTTAAAATCGTATTTAAGCAGTTGACGTATTCTGTCTAAAAGGAAACAATATTCAGTTGCTAGCGCATACTTTTCAGGCTCCTTATAAAAAAATTCTAGGAATGGGTTATGCTCAAATTCTTCTGGTATGAAAACTGAATTGTTTTCTAAGGATATTCTCTTTGCAAGTGAGGTTTTACCACAACCAATGTTTCCCTCTATTACGATATAACTCAAGAAAAAAGTTATTTAAAATAGTAAGAATAACACATAAAATTAATTGCCGAACTCGGAAATAAACTTTAATCGAATAAGCCGTACCTCTTCCTCAGAATAATCATCTTCACCAAGCTCCTTTAATGCCTCTACTAAAGAATCTTCTTGAGTATTTTTCAAGTACTCATACACCTCTTTCTGTTTTTCGTCATCCACAGATTGATCTATGTAATAATTAATATTGATTTTAGTACCTGAATTTACTATGGCCTCAAGTTCATTAAGAAGGTCGGAAAAAGAAATTCCTTTACCATTAGCGAAATCATCAAGATTAGTTTTACGATCAATAGCCTGAATAATGGATACTTTTAACCCTGATTTATTGACAACACTTTTTACAACCATATCTTGAGGTCGTTCAATCTCATTTTCCTCGACGTATTTTTTAATGAGTTCAACAAATGGCTTTCCGTACTTTGTTGCCTTTCCGGAGCCAACACCTGTTATTTTAGTTAACTCATCTATTGTAACTGGATATTGAATAGCCATTTCCTCAAGTGAAACCTCCTGAAAAATTACATAGGGTGGAAGTTTTTTAACTTTGGCAGTCTGTTTAACAAGATCTTTTAACATACTGTATAGCGTTTCATCTGCCGCACCTGCTCCTCCTTTTAAAGGAGTTACGATATCATCTGAGTCCTGAGCTTCCGCAATATAATCATGATCGCGAGTGATGAGCGCACTGTATGGATTTTCTAAAAATTCTCTACCCTTAGATGTAATTTTAATCACGCCATATGTTTCTATATCTTTAGACAGCATTCCGTTTACTAAAGCGTAACGCACCACACTGTTCCAAAATTTTTCATCCTTGTCATCCTCAATTCCTTTACCGAAGATTTTTAACTGATTGTGCTTATATGATTTGGAAGTAGCAGTAATATTACCAAGCAAAACATTTATTACATCTTTAACCTTATGTTTTTCCTTAACTTCAAGCACTGCCTCAAGCACCATTTCAAGGTCTTCTTTTCCTTCAAACTTCTGTTTTGGGTTCTTACAATTATCACATTGACCTTTGCAATTCTGCTCGTCAAATTCTTCACCAAAATAGTGGAGTAAAAATTTTCTTCTGCAACCCGATGTTTCTGCGAAGGAAACTGTTTCAACCAGTAATTGCTTTCCTATCTCTTGCTCGGCAACTGGCTTGCCTTTCATAAACTTCTCAAGTTTCATGATATCATCATAGCTGTAAAAAGTAACACAATTACCTTCTCCGCCATCCCTTCCGGCCCTACCCGTCTCCTGATAGTAACTTTCAAGTGATTTCGGAATGTCATGATGAATTACGTAGCGTACATCGGGCTTATCGATACCCATACCAAAAGCAATGGTTGCTACGATCACATCCGCTTCTTCCATCAGGAACATATCCTGGTGTTTCCCGCGGGTTGTCGCATCAAGTCCGGCGTGATAAGCCAGGGCATTGATACCGTTCACCTGTAAAAGCTCTGCCAGTTCTTCTACCTTTTTGCGGCTCAAACAGTAGATGATACCACTTTTGCCTTCCTGCGAACGTATGTAT
>JBKCIQ010000039.1:0-8448 GCA_046302135.1 Bacteroidota bacterium
GCACCCACTACAAGTCAAACGATTTGTATTAATAACCCCATCACAAATATTACTTACGCTACCACAGGCGCAACAGGAGCCAGTTTTACCGGACTCCCATCAGGACTTTCAGGTAGTTGGGCTTCAAATATTGTAACCATAAGTGGCACACCATTGAGCAGTGGAACCTTTAATTATAATGTATCATTAACCGGAGGTTGTACTGGTGGTAGTAATACCACTAATGGGACTGTTACCGTTAATTCAAATAATTTTATAAGCCTAACCTCATCATTCGGAAGTAACAATCAAACTTCATGCGTAAACGCAACTATTAACCCGATTACTTATTCTATAACTGGTGCAACAGGAGCAACATTCAGTGGGCTTCCAATCGGCGTTACAGGTAGTTATTCCTCAAATACCGCGAGTATTAATGGTTCTCCGAATGTAGCAGGTGCGTATGTTTACACCGTTACTAGCACCGGCGGTTGCGGTAGCACAATTGCCACCGGAACAATTAATGTCAATCCTAGTCCCCCTGTAAATGTTGTCGTAAGCACACTTAACTCAGGCTTGATAGGATGGTATCCATTTAGCGGCAATGCAAATGATTTTAGCGGAAATAATTTTAACGGAACTGTTTCAGGAGCATCACTCACAACCGACAGATTTGGTAATACAAACAAAGCATATTCATTTTCCGGCTTACCAGGAAATCAAATTTCCATCGCTCACAATTCAAGTTTAAATTCATATCCACTCACAGTATCTGCATGGTACAAAAGTGGAACTTCTTTCGACGGAGGAGATATTTTCTCAAAGTATTTAAATGCAAGTTGGAATGGATGGGAATGTGCGCTATCCGGAACTGGTGAATTGGTTCCTCACTATCTAATAAATAATACACCTTGTAACGGAATCATTCAAGGTTACACCGGATGTGGAAATACGTCGGGATTTAATTACCCTGGACCAACGAATGATGGGAGCTGGCATCATGTTGTTTTTAGAGTTGATGGCACAGGTGGAGTATTATATGTTGACGGGCAACAGGTTGGACAACACCCCTGGATTGGGTCACCAACACCGGTTACAACTACAGCTCCACTTTTAATTGGTCCTGAATTTGAAGGATCGATTGATGATATTGGAATTTGGAATAGAGCCTTGACAACAGATGAAATTGGATATCTATACAACACAGGATCTGCCTCAATTTGTAATGGTAGTTCGATTTCAATATCGGGGAGTGGAGCAAACAACTACTCCTGGAACACGGGAGCAAATACGCAAAGTATTAGTGTTAATCCAACATCAAATACTACCTACACTGTTACCGGCACTACTGCAACAGGGTGCTCTTCTACCAATACATTCACAGTTAACGTACTTCCTTTGATCATTCCATCAGTTAGTGTTACACCTAGTGCAACTACAATTTGTCTGGGTGATAGTATAAACTTTACAGCTTCACCAACTAATGGCGGAACCACTCCAACTTATCAATGGAAGATTAACGGCGTGAACGTTGCAGGAGCAACAGGAAGTTCATTTTCAAGTACTACTTTAAATAATAATGACGTTGTAACTGTTCAGCTAAATTCAAATGCTACGCCTTGCTTGAGTGGAAATCCAACAACCTCCTCTCCGGTAACTATTGCTGTGAATCAACCTGCAGTGCCATCTGTTTCCATTTCATCAAGTGCACCGCTTGTTTGCCAGGGTTCTCAAGTCACTTTCACTGCTACCCCAACTACAGGAACTGTAACACCAACTTACACTTGGTTGCTAAATGGTAGCACAATTTCCGGTGCTACATCTTCTACGTATTCAACAAATACACTCAATTCCGGTGATTCTATTTCTGTTTTGATAAATTTAAATCAGGGATGTTTTACTTCATACGCTAGTAGCTCCAATCCAATAGCTACTACAATTAGCAGTGGATTAAACGCTTCAATTAGCGGAACCAATAACATCTGTTATGGACTCTCAAATGGATTTATTGACGCTACCACTTCGGGGGGAGTTGCACCCTATACCTATCAATGGAGTAACGGAGCAACCACCGAAGACCAATCGGGGTTAACTGCAGGAACTTATTCTGTTACGATTACTGACGCAGCAGGTTGTGTTTTTAATTCAAACTTCTTGATTTACCAGCCGCCGAGCCCACTCAGCATTAGCAATAATGCTACTAATATATCGTGCTTCGGATTTAATAACGGATCCATTGACATCACCGTTGCAGGAGGATATGGACAATATATGTATTTCTGGAGCAACGGATCTAACATTGAGGACCAAACGCAACTTTCTGCAGGCACCTACTCTGTAACCATCGAGGATTACAATGGCTGTACAATCACAAATAATGCAATTATAATTGAACCACAGCCAATAAGTACTTCATTCAACGTTATAACAACGCCTTGTGTCAACGATAGTACAGGAGCAATTGATTTAACCGTAACAGGAGGGACCGCACCATATAGTTACTCGTGGAGTAACGGAATTATAGTTGAGGATCCAAACGGAATGGTCCCCGGAAATTATCAAGTTACAATTACTGATATAAATGAATGTATTGATACCAGCCAGATAATTTTACCATCATCGCTTGCTACAAGCATTACATCACAAAATACTCCATCGCAAACCGTTTGTCAAAATGGAAATTTTTCTCCAATAGATATAATTGCAAACGGTGGAACATTGAGTTATCAATGGTATAGTAACACATTTCCAACTTTTACGGGTGCGGTCGCCATATCAGGTGCAAATTCATCAAATTACATTCCTGATGCTTCCGTAGCTGGCACAAATTATTATTTCTGTTTGGTAACCGGCGGTTGCGGTAGCGATACCAGTTTACCTTCAGGACCATTTATAGTTAATCCGTTACTGAGTCCGTCTGTTAGTATTATTGCTTCATCTGATAGTATTTGTAGTGGAAATACGGTAGTGTTTACCGCAACTCCTACAAATGGAGGAAGCAATCCTTCCTACCAATGGCAAATAAACGGTAGCAATGCTGGTGGGAATAGTGATAGCTTAATAACCACGGGATTAAATAATGGAGATGTTATTAATCTAATTATGACTTCAAGTGAAAATTGTATAACGAATTCTTCAGCCGCATCAAACAACATAACGATGAACGTTAGTAGTTTAACCGCAATTGCAAGTGAAAATCTTTTGGCACAAACTATCTGTTTAAATGACACTTTGCTTCCGTTGAGCATTAATGCGGTAGGTTCTAATCTAACTTATCAGTGGTTTGCTAACTCTAGTCCCACCTACTCAGGAGCAACCAGCATTTCAGGTGGAACAAACTCTAACTACCAGAGTGCCTCTTCCAACCCGGGAACTTTATATTATTATTGCGTGGTATCCGGAGTTTGTGGTATTGACACAAGTTCCATTTCAGGTGCTCAGATCATAAATAATTTAAATCAGCCTACGGTCAACATTACTGCCTCTGACTCGGTAATTTGTTCAGGAACTACAATTTCTTTTAGTTCAAATGTTATTAATGGGGGAAGTAATCCAAACTATCAATGGACACTTAATGGAACTATCATCAGCGGAGCAACAAACCCAACTTTTTCAGATTCAAATTTCAGTAACTCTGATTTGGTTGAATTAATTGTTAATCCCGGAGCAGGTGCATGTTTAATTGGAGGTTCCGTTAATTCCAATATTATTACCATAAATGTTACATCAACCCCTACACTAGCAATATCTAACACCGGACCCTATTGCGAAGGATCAACAATAGCATTAAACAGCTCAAGTAATGGTGTTGTTTCTTGGGTTGGACCAAATGGTTTCTCTTCAACTTTATCAAATCCAAGCCTACCCAACTCTGTTCTGGCTATGTCTGGTATTTATGTTGCAACTGCAACTTCAGGGACTTGTACTGTTTCAGATTCAAATACAGTAATTGTTAACCTAAGTCCTATTTCTAATGCAGGGAATAATCAAATGTTAACTTGTCAAAATAATTCGGTAACATTGAGTGGTTCATCAGCTCAATATCCATCTGGTTCAATTTTTTGTTCTGTAACTACAACTGTAATTGATGTCATCAATCCTATAACCGGTAAAACCTGGATGGACAGAAATTTGGGAGCATCACAAGTTGCCACAAGCAGTACAGACAATCTAGCTTATGGAGATTTATATCAATGGGGTAGAAGATCCGACGGTCACCAGTGCAGAAACTCATCAACAACTAACACATTAAGCAGCTCTGATCAACCGGCGAACAGTGATTTCATTCTTTCTCCAAATGCACCGAATGATTGGAGAAGTCCGCAAAATTCAAATTTATGGCAAGGAGCTAATGGAATAAACAATCCATGTCCAAGTGGTTACAGAATTCCTACTGAATCAGAATTCGATTTAGAAAGATTAAGTTGGTCTAACCAGAATAATATTGGTGCATATTCGTCAAATTTAAAACTTGTATCATCTGGAAGTAGAGAGCATAACAATGGAATTATTTTTAATGTTAATACATGGGGCGATTATCATACCAGTACAATTAGCGGTACAGATATTAGAAGAATGGTATTCAGCAATTCTTCTGCATTTGCTCTAACAAGTAACAGGGCTGCAGGTGCAGCCATCAGGTGCATAAAGGATTTTAATCAGGCATTTGGAACTTTCAATTGGACGGGTCCGGGTATAATTTCCGGAGTAAATACATCTAACCCTGTTGTAAATCAAGTTGGAGTTTACACATTAACAGTAACTGACCCCGCAACTAATTGTACAAGCAATGATACAGTTTTAGTTACCGGAAATTTAACCACGCCAACTTTAACATCTGACACCAATCAAAGTTTAACCTGCACTATCAACTCTGTAACTCTAAATAGTTTCTCTTTGGACACAGGTATTGTTTACAATTGGACACCAGGAGGAAGCACTCCGAATTCGCCATCAACAACAGTTACAGCTCCCGGGAATTACACAATAACTGTTACATACACTGCTACAGGTTGTTCTACAAGTTCTCTAGTTGTAGTTAACGCAGTAGGAAGTTTTCCGGATGTAAACGCAGGAAATGACCAAGCATTGGATTGCTCTACTTCAACAGTAACGCTAAGCGGTAGTACCACAACACCAAATACAACGGTTTCATGGAATCCTGCGGGCTCAAATCAATTTTCTTTAAATACTGATGTAAATGCCCCAGGTATCTATATTTTAACCGTTACGGACACTACCAACAATTGCTCAAGTTCAGACACTGCACAAGTAGTTTTTAATGGTGGAGCTTGCGATGAACTAGAATTCTATAATGGAATTACCCCGAATGGTGATGGTAAAAATGACATTTTCTTTATTACTAACATTGAGAATTTCCCAATTAATAGTTTTGCTGTATTTAATCGCTATGGTGCAAAATTATGGGAGGCACAAAACTACAATAATACTAATGTAGTCTTTAAAGGTATTGATATTGACGGTAATGAACTACCTCCGGGAACATATTACTATGTGTTGGAATACCAAGGAAAAACAGCCAAAGGATGGCTTGAACTTTTAAGATAATAAGTTCAGAATGAGTTTACTATTCCGAAATGTATTTTACCTGAACGAATATCGAATCCATTATTGAACTGATTACCCAAGGCATAGGTTAGCGAAAAAATCCCGGCTTTAGTTTCAAAATTGATGCCTGCCCCTATCCCAACCGGTAAGTCATTCACATAGGATGATGTTTCTTTTTTTTCGTACCAACACAAATCAGAAAATAAAAAAAGAGATGAATTTTTTTCAAATAGAAATCTGTATTCAACAGTTCCAATCGCATAACTACTTGAGAAAATACTTTCCTCGTCAAAACCCCTTAGAGTTTTCAACCCTCCTATCCTGAACATTTCGTTTATGAATAATTTATCGCTGTAAACAGTTGCTGATTGCAAACCAATTTTTATTGCGGAACGCTGCATGATCGGGATGAATGAAGAAAAATCGAGATCAAATTGATATTGAACCGCACTTAATTTAAGTGTAGAATAAAAACTTACATCAATGTTGGGGTTTCTTTTTATTGAACGCGAGCCTGCGGTTGTATTCACTGAAACCGACAAACCCTTTCTTGGATTCAATTTATAATCAAAATTTTCATAAAAAAAACCAATACCATATGCACGAGTAGTTATATCGGCAAGTTCAAGAATATCCTGCGTATTAACATAAACCGATTTACTTAAAACAAAAGCATTTCTTTGTTTATACAGGGCCTTTAAATAGTTTAAACCAGAGAAAAAATAATTAACACCAATATTATTATTCAGATCAAGAAATGTTGAATCCCGTTTGTATAGTTTGAATTGATGTTCTACGCCAAAGGGAGAATTAAAAATAAATGGATAAACTATTTTGGTTTTTAAATCCTGAGTTTCACTTTGAAGTCTTCTCCAGTTTAGTTCCATTGTTTCCCCTGACTTAAAAACTGTATTAACCAATTTGATTTTTAGGTCTCCGGTAAAAACAGTTTTTGAACCATTTGAAGGTAAAAGACCCACTATACCATCAAATTGAGAGGCGTTTCTTTTATCTGCGAAAATTATAAGACGATTATACCTATCTGTTAACCTGACAGAGACAGGCTTTGTCTCATTTACAAACGGCAATAACCTAAGCCTGGAAGAAACTTTATTTATTACAGCTTCATCATAATTACATCCGGATCTTAGGTTAAGGTATCTATAGAGAAAATTTTTGGATATATTAAGATCACCGAAAACAATTACACTATCAATAATAACCTTTCGGTTTTTTTCAACTTTGATTTTTGCACTAATACTTGTTTCTGAAATAAGAACACTGTCAAGACTTACTTCGGCAAAAGGATAACCATTATTTTCATAATGGCGCAAAATGTTATACATCAGTTTTGTGACTTCTTTTGGGTTAAATATCTTACCGGAAAGTAATTTTTCTGATAGTGCAGATGCCGCTATTGCTTCTTCATCAAGATTACCTGAAACTAATTTTGCCCAAGTAAACTTTTCCCCAATAAAAATAAAAATTTTTATCTCCGAATTTACTGTGTCCTTTATGATAGAATCAGTGTTTGACAATAGAAAACCGTTTGAACGAAAATCAGCAACGATATCTTTAGCGTATTTATTTGCCTCGCTCCAATTTTTTGCTGATAACGGGTATTTTTTTTTTAACTGTTCACTGGATTTATCGGCTAAAAAATAACTTACTTTAAATTGAGAAAATAAAAAAAAGGGAAACAAGATGAATATATAAATAATGAATCTTACCGACTTAATAATCATATCTTATTTGAATAAAACACAGGAATTGAAATAATGAATTTTAACACATTGATTTTTTAACACAACGATTATTGAATTAAATTAGTATAAAATACGAGTATGAATTTAAAAAATATAATTTTCAGTTTATTTACTCTTACAGGATTATCCTGGGTTCATTTCGGATACTCACAAGATATTCCATATTATGTACCAACAAATGGATTATTGGCGTGGATACCGCTAGAAGGAACAACCCTAGATAAAAGTGGGAATGGAAATGATGCTTTGGGCACCAATTTAACTCAGGCTGAAGACAGATTCAATCGAAAAAATAAAGCAGTTTTTCTAGACGGAATTAACAGCTATATCAAACTAGAAATAAACAATCCTGAATTAATGCTGAATAATAATTTCACCATTTCAATCTGGATCAAACCAAATTTTGCAACAAAAAATGAATATATCCTTTCAAAAGGAGATAAAATGACTAACGAATATGCATTATTAATTGGCTCAAATAATACTATCTGCTTCGAAAAAAACACATTAAACAAGTTTAGCTGCATTCCATTAATTAAAAATCAATGGATTAATGTAACACTGGTAATCAGTAATAATACTTCTAAAATATACATAAATGGAAAATTAGCTAATGTTCAACCCCTTGAATCTCCAATTCTAAGTAGTCCCCTTCCACTCACTTTTGGTGCAATATTTCAAGTTGGAGAGAGTACACCAGTACAAAACTCAAGATTTAACGGAATAATGGATGATATTTCCATCTGGAGCAGAGTACTATCAGATGATGAAATATTATTATTTTTCAAGGGAAATAATGATTAATTTTCTAGCTTTGTATTGAATGAAAAAATTACTTTTCATTTTCATCTTTTTAAATCTTAAGCTTACTTCCGCTCAAAATTCAATTGCTTATTGTCAAAAATATCCCAACCATTTCTATAAAGCATGCGAATGGTTGTCAGAAAATCGTGAGTTAGCTGACTCAATAATTAAGGGTTTTGGACTTGAAACAAGCGCCGTCTTAGCGATTGGTCTTCCTGAATGTGGAAGATTTTCTAGTTTTTCTGATTGCGTAGAAAGCACATCCAATTATTATTTGTATTCCTTACTAGGCAGCGAATATGGTAATTTTTCTACCGGAATATTTCAAATG
>JBKCIQ010000040.1:0-16195 GCA_046302135.1 Bacteroidota bacterium
GATTATACTTTTTACAAGCTTAAGATTACTTGGCCAAGATGATATTCACAAATATGTGAGTTTAAAACCGGATTTTATTGAAAAATGGTCAACAGATAGTATTGAGGTTAAATTTAATTCTGATAAATGCCTAGTTTTTTCTGCGGTAAAATCTGATTATAATAAAGCGCAGACAAGGGTATTTATTGAAATTAAAAATAATACAGGACGCGATTTAATTTATAAGGAAAAGAAAACCGTTGATATTTCAATTCGTCATTTAGCCGAGTGGCAAGATCGTTTATTTGGCGATGTAACCAACGGGAGCAGAACTATAGATATTATTATCACAAAACAAGTTATTAAAGGTAAAGACACGCTTTACGTTTTTCCAAAGAATCAAACATGGTCGTTTGACGACAAAATAAAATTATTAATACCAACAAGTAGAAATATAGATAGGCAAAATTATTTTGCCGAGCATACAGGATCCTCCTTTCCATTTTTGCCACATGAGGCAAAAATTATAGACCAAGAGAAAGAAAAAAAGGAAATTTATTTGGAAAAGAAATTTAAATCACCTGAAAAGAATAATTCAAAAGATTTAGGTACCGTTACACTTCAATTTGATATCCCGCTGTTTAAAAAATATAAATTGTACATCAATGATAAATATATAGATCAATTTAAAAGAGGTAAATACTATAAGTTTGATTTTAAAAAAGAGCAAAAGATTAAAATAAAGGGTTTAACAAAAAAAATGAAAGAAACCGGGATAGATCATGAGTTCAATTTAAAACCCGGATATGATTATTTTTTCACTTTACATGAATATAATATTAAAGGAAAAATGGCCGAATTATTCGATCCTCACATAACTTTAGTAAATAAAAAATACATTCCGAAAATATTAATAGATAAGGGAATCACAAAGCAGAATTTTACTCCGTCAGAATCTGATGTTATAAACGGTTTTTCATTAGATTGATTTGAAATGATGATTAGATTATTTTAGTTATTTATGTAGATAAATTTTTTTGTTTTGTCAAAAAAGTTTTCACTCAGTTTAAATTTTTATTTCTTGTCTTCTATATTTTTTAACTTCCAAAATAAATTTGTTTTTTGATAGAGTTCCATTTAAATGTCATAAGAATTAGACGAATTGGGTATGATAATACAATGTCAAATACAACTGTAAGGCAAGCTTAGCTAAAAAGTAAAACCCAATTTTTTTCGAATTCCGTTTTAAATAAAATTAAAATCTTTATTGATGTTGAAATGACTTGTTGATTAAAGGGATAATAATATAAATATTATAGCCAACTGCGTCTAGTGGTTTTGGGTATTTCCAATAAAATATGATTAACTATTTTTAAAAAAAAATTAACTTGAATAAATCATTTGTATTCATTTTTGTCGCTCTATTAATTGATTTTATCAGTTATTCCCAGTCTGATTTTACTACTATAAAAGTTGAAAATCATATACCTGGAGGAGGTGATGAGGCTTACTTTAAAAGTGATATTTTATACCTTCCTGAACGAAAGAAAAATGGAAATATTTTTCTTCGAAAATTTGATTGCTTAACTCAAAAGCTGACTGACATCTATTATCCTCCTGAAAAGTTCAAGAGCGCGCCAGGTTTTGTAATTGATGATGAATTCATCTATTTTCACATCACTCAAGGTATTGCCAAAGTAAGCCTTGAGACAAATAAAATTGTATGGGAAGCGAAGTATGAAAGTAATTATGCTGCTCAGATTGCCCCTTTCCTACACGGAAAATATGTTGGAATAGATCTAGATGATAAAATTTTTGTCCTCGATAAGATTACAGGAGATGTTGCAGTGGATATAAATGAGAAAGACTTATCTCAAAGTATTGGATTCACAAAGGATCATTTGATTTATGGTAAGGATGATGGAAAATTAATTGCTTTTGACATTAAAAAGAAATCTAAATCATGGAAATTTGATGTGGGAAGTGATGTTGGATCAGGATGTTTGGATTTGGGAGGTAAGGTTATACTTCCTAGCGGAGATGTTAGGATTTACTGTGTAGATGAAAAGACAGGAAGTAAAATATGGTCTATAGAAAAAGATGAATTGAAAGCCTCATGTGGATCAGGATTCAATGAAGTTCCAACTTTGTTTAATAATAAGTTATATGTCTTGCAAAGAGAGTCTGGGCTGTATGAAATTGATAAGAATACCGGATCTATTTTAAGTGTAATTAAAATTGATGATTTAAATGATGGTCAATTAATTGTATATCATAATCATTTTTACATTGCTAGTACTAAAGGTTTTTTTGTTTATAATCCTTCTGATAGGTCTGTAAAAAAAATTGCTGATTTAGAAGTATCAAATAATTTACCTTCCGGTATTCAATTCAACGGTCGTTTTCTTGCACTTAACTACATTGGTTCTTATAGCACTGAACCAAAAGTTCTTTTGTTTGATTTAGAAAAATTGAAGCGTCTTTAAAAAAATGTATTATGAAATTTAAAATTATTATTATTTGTTTTACATTTTGTTTTTTACTCGGTTTCGAATTTTCCTGCTTTGCACAACGTATTGTATCAAGAAGTGGTTGTGTAGAAATGTATTCTAACACATATGTTACATCTAATGGCGCCACATATTCAAGTTGGATTAGGAATACATGCTCTAAGCCATTGTTTATAAAAAAAAGTGAGTATAAAGCTGTTTTTAAAAAGACTAATTCCAAGGGAAACTCAGTAATTTTTGGAACCAACAGAAAAATTAAATTTCCTGAGATTTTTATTGCGGGGCAAACTGAGATATATGGGTCAGGAAAAGGAAGCGATAATAATCGTTCTGGTGTAACTTATGATGATGTTAGAAGTGAGTCGGGTGATATAGGTGGTGCTTATGAAATAAGTAGCGAAACACCGTCTGGATTTAACAGCAATATGGAATTGACCTTGAATGAAGAGAAGTATTTGGGAGAGCATAATGGGATAAAATTTTACGTTACCTTATTAACTTACGATAAATTTTTTGATAAGGATTGGGACTCATTTCATAAATACAAGCTAGATTTTAAATTTGAAAATACAAAATCTGTAAAGGATAAAACAACCTATAAGGTTCTTAGTGAAGTTTCTTTCAATGGCGTTAATTTCAGTGTGGAGAAGACAATTTCAAAGTTGAAGCGCAATGAAAAATATGTAAAGTCTCATGAATTTGATTTTTTTTCAAATATCAAGGACAAGGTCTACATTAGACAGCTTCCTGAGTCAAATGTGCCACAGTTAAAAAATTAAAAATCCATATACATTTTCCAAATTAAACTAATAACCAATCAAAATAAATCAAAATGAAAACAACTAAAAAAATCCTGACTTTAATTTTCGCCTCTGTTATATTGTTATCTTGTGAAAAGGAAAGTACAACGCCCCCTGCGAATAGTGTGCCATCAGATGCCGCAATAGATGTTACTGTTGAGCCTAGTCAGCTAGCAGTTGATCAAGATTGCGAATTAGATAAAATTGTAATTTTAGAATTAAATGCAGACCATTTTTCTTCTGTTAGAACTTATTCTAATTCATTCGCCCAAACAAATGGTTCACCCTTGGCGTGGATTGAAAATGAATTTACGGGCTTACGAGCGGCAACATACACTTTAACTGTTAAGTATAAAAAGTCAGGTTCTCCAAATGTTTATACGAAGGGAACTTATTCGATTGTAATATCCGATGCACAAGCTGAAAATGCTGACGTAATAGCTAAAAATTACACCTTGACAACAAACGATATTTGTTATTGATTTAATTAATTTTTTCGAAGAAGTTAATTGCTGGAATTAGGTAAGGATTTTTTTCTGTTTCTTAAATGAAGATTCTGATGTGTGTTTTAGTATTCAGTCAGTTCCTCAAGTTTTTAGTTATTTTTAATTTAGGAAAGCCTAAAAAATTAATCATTTAATTTAATTTGATTTTTTTTAGGTTGTTTTCTTGCTTCTTGTATAGATAATATCTAAAAAAGAAATGCCATCCTTTTATCGTTAGTTTTTCTTAACTTCGTTACAAATGCGACGTGTATATGGCCATTTTAGGACGGATTGTTAAGGGAACTATAGATATCGGGGCTAAAATTCCGAAAAGGAATATTTCGCCTCAAGATCATCAGTTGAGAACTTTAAAGAAACTGCTTCGAAAGGCAAGATATACTGCATTTGGACAAAAGTATGACTTCTCAGGATTACTAAACTTTTCAAACCCAATTGAACAGTTTCAAAAAACTATACCGGCTCATGACTATCAAAGTATGTTCAATAATTGGTGGTACAGATGTTTATATGGTGAGCCGTATGTTACCTGGCCAAATCAAATAAAATATTTTGCCCTGAGTTCAGGTACATCCGAATCAACGAGTAAACATATTCCGGTTACAAAAGATACACTCAGGCAAATACGCAAGATTACAAGGCGCCAGATAGTTGGCATGAACAACTTTGATTTGCCTAAAGAAGTTTTTGACAGTGGAATACTTATGCTAGGCGGGAGTACTCACCTTAATTATAACGGCACTTATTACGAAGGTGACTTAAGCGGAATCACAACCGGTTCTTCTCCTTTTTGGTTTCAACACTTCCAGAAGCCGGGAAGAAGAATTTCGCAATTCAAAGATTGGGATTCAAAGCTTGAAGAAATAACTGTGAATGCAAAAAATTGGGACATTGGGGTTGTTTGTGGTGTGCCTGCATGGATTCAGATCATGTTTGAAAAAATTGTATCCTACCATAAAGTAAATTCTATTCATGATATCTGGCCCAATCTGAGTATTTATGTTCACGGAGGAGTTTCAATCACTCCCTATAAAAAAAGTTTCGAAAAATTGACAGGTAAACCTTTGCTGTACCTTGATACATATCTCGCGTCTGAAGGCTTTATTGCATATCAGGACAGGCCATCAGATGATGGAAGTATGAAGTTGATCACTGACGTTGGAATTTTCATGGAATTCGTTCCTTTTAATGAAGAGAATTTTGACGGCGATGGAAATATGAAGTCAAATCCTAGAGCAATTTGTATGGATAAGGTAGAGTTAGATAAAGAGTACGCTTTATTGTTGAGTACCTGTTCAGGTGCTTGGAGATATTTAATAGGAGACACCATTAAATTCACGGATCTTGAAGAAATGAGAATTATTATAACAGGAAGAACAAAGCATTTTCTAAGTCTTTGTGGCGAACATCTTTCTGTTGACAACATGAACCGTGCTTGTATTGATACGGCAAATGAACTCGGAGTGATAGTTAATGAATTTACAGTTACCGGAATTCCCCACGAAGGTTTATTTGCGCATAAGTGGTACATAGGAGTGGACAGGACAGTTGAATCTGAAGATTTTAAAAAACTACTTGACAAAAATTTATGCCTCTTAAACGATGACTATAGAGTTGAGCGCAGTGCCGCACTTAAAGATATTTTTGTAGAGGTATTGCCAATTGATTATTTTTTTGAGTTCCTTCAGAAGATCGGAAGATTTGGTTCTTCCAACAAATTTCCTAGAGTGCTTAAAGGCAAATCTTTGGAAGCCTGGCAAATTTTTTTAAAGGAAAAAGGAATTAGTAGTCCGGTTTCGTGATATCTTTTACACTAATATATCAGGCAGTCATTATTATTTTGCTACTAGCTTTCTCATTTGGCCCGGCATTTTTTGGTCTTATCAATACTAGCATAAAATATGGATTCAAGGCGGGTGCATCTCTCGCTGTTGGTGTTTTCTTAAGTGATTTAACACTATCTCTTGGTATTTGTCTGCTTTTTCATTACGGTGCAGAGGATTTTTTAGAGAGTCAAAAAAATCAGGCATTCGTAGGAATAATTGGAGGTGTGATTCTAATTGTTTTTGGAAGTTTCTATATTTTTAAAAAAGAGGAAATTAAAACAGACGCCGAAATTGAAATTACAAAACCTAATCCGGCATGGTTAATTGTTAAAGGCTTTTTGCTCAATTTTTTTAATCCTCTCGTTTGGCCTCTTTGGATTGGAAACGTTACCGCTGTTGGAGAGTCGCTGGAGCCTTCATACAATTTAAAAGGAATGGTTGCTTTTTTTTCATTTACATTGCTTGGTGTGTTATCTGCCGATTTACTTAAAGTTTTTGTGGCGTATAAAATAAAAAAATACATTACCAGAAAATTGATTCGTGGAGTAAATCTTACAACCGGCATTTTACTTGCTGTTTTAGGTGGTTTCTTGATTTACAAATTTTACTTTTCTTCTCATGCCTGAATTCGACTTCAATGACTTTGCAGATAAAATATCCAACACTATAGATTATCCATCTGTTTATATGTTTAAGTTTATTGTTAAATCCGATAATCGAACTATAGCCTTGGTCGAAAATATATTTGATGCTGACGCACAATTAAGTCAAAAATCTTCTTCCGGTGGAAAATATACAGGTATTACCGTAAGGCAGGTGGTTACGAGTAAAGACGATATAATTTCAGTCTACAAAAAGGCAAATGAAATAGAGGGGGTGATTTGGTTATGATATTTCTTGAAAATCAATTTCTGAAAGTTAGTATCAGTGAGATCGGGGCTGAAATAAAATCGGTGTTTTCATTCAAGCACCAAATTGAACAAATTTGGAATGCCGACCCGGAATATTGGAACAGAAGCGCACCTCATCTCTTTCCTATCGTCGGAGAACTTAAAAACAATGCTTTTTCCTATCAAGGTAAATCGTATAATCTAACTCGACACGGGTTCATTCGTAACATGTTGTTTGAGGTTATTGATCTGAAAGCTGATTCTGTTGAATTTGAATTTTGTGCCAATAAAGAAACCTTAAAGTTATTTCCTTTTCATTTTTCATTTAGGATAAAATATGTGCTTTCTGAAAATCATATCCGATGTACCTATCAGATTTTTAATCCTAAGTTTGATGCGCTAATTTACTCATTTGGTGCCCATCCGGGTTTCATGTTACATGACTCAATGGAAAATTATTTTTTAGAATTCCAGGAAGAAGAAGATACAGAAAGATTCAGAGTCGTCAATGGTCTCCTCTCAACTACATCATCAAATTTTAAAACTGAAGGGAATAAGCTTTTTTTACGAAAGGAACTGTTTACAAACGATGCCTTAGTTTTTAAAAGTCTTAAATCAAGGAGTGCAAAATTGATTCATTCAAAAAGCGGAGTTTCAATAACATTGGCTTGGGACAAAAAATTTAAATTTTTTGGAATCTGGTCTCAAAAAAATTGTGACAAATTTATTTGTCTGGAGCCATGGGCAGGAATAGCTGACACTGAAAATTTTATTGGGGAATTCAAGGATAAAGAAGGTGTAAGATGTCTTGAGGCGTATAAATCAGAATCGTTTGATCTGGATTTTACTTTCGAATAACTTATTAATTTTTAATTATAAGTTGATGATGGTGATCTAGCTTCTGTTTACAATTAGAACAAAATCTTCCACTATCGAACTGATCATTATTTAATGCCATTACGCAAGATAAGTCATCGCAATGGTCTAGTCCTAAAGTATGTCCAATTTCGTGAATTATTGTTTCTTTCATAAAACGTTTTTCCCCACGAATAATGATTGTTTTTTCGTCTCCTGAGGCTACTCCACGTAAAAGCTTACCCTCTTGATAAACCTCCTTGTCTATAACGTTAATTATTTTTCTATCTTCTTTAATTGCCAACAAGGCATTCGATGAATCCATATATCCATCTTTATTGTACATTTCTTCACTTAAAGGAATAGGTGGTAGTAAGTATACTTTATAATTGAAAAAATCTCTAATCACTTCTTCTGCAAATTCAATATCGCCTGAATCTATTTGTCCTAGAGCTCTCACATAAATTACATTGGTATTTGTCTTTTCAGATGTATGAATGCGTTTTTTAATCTTTTCATTTTTTGTTCGATTTTTCGAATGTAAATTTTCTAACTCAGCTTTACGTTTATAGAATTCAAGTTTCTTTAAAAATCCATTTTCTTTTTTTTTATTTAATAAGTGATTATAAAGTCCAACAACGACAGAAAGCACTATAATAGTGTAAATAAAATCTTTCATGTATATATAAAATAGACTTTAGATCAAAAAAAATGGCTTAATATTAATTAATCTGCCTTCTGCATATCTCACAAAATTTTCCTTCATCAAACTCGTCATTGTAAATTGCTATTACAAATTCCAATCCTTGCAGTGTAGAAATCCGTAAGTGTGGCCTACCACATATATAATAGTTTCTTCCATAAAGGATTCGTCTTTCGATATTAATACTCTTCCGCCTACTTTTGCATATCCTTGGCATAAAGTGTTATTGGCATACATTTCTTTATTGGTTATAAAAAGAATTTTGTCAGTGGTTTCAAATTCTTTCGCAGCTGATCTAACTAGCATATCAGGATCAATTATTTTTCTTTCATCATTATAATAGAACTTCTCGTAAATAGCATAGCGTATATTGATAACTTGTGTTTTAAACCTATAGAAACGTTTTAAAACTTTTTCTGCTTCGAGCAGCCGGTCTTGGCTAACATTTTCAAGACCAATGATTATTATTTTATCGTTAGGGTCATAGTTCTTTATATTTGCGTTTATTTTTTCTTTTTTGCCTGAGATTACGTTATTTCTAAGGATTATTCAGGGGTACATCTCCGAAATTTTCAACTTTTTTTCCATCAATCTGAATAAAAAGTAATGCGGTAATAATTAAAACAAACTTTTTCAATTGGATTTAGAATTTTCCACATATAACCAAACTAAATCCTAAGGGTTACAACCCCGTTATCAAAGAGGTAGTTTATAATGAACCCAAAGAATCACATTTCTGTTGTTGTATAATTATAATTTGAAAAATTCGACGTGAATTTATTTAGTATTTCCGTTATGATACCTATTTAAAAGACAATTATCATAGGACGCAGAAACTTGACTATACAAATCATATGGTTCTGAATATAGGATGTAATCGTCACTAATTTCCGGACACATGATTCTGAATTTTTCTAATGTTATATTTTCATCTTTTAGGAGCTTTCTGAGTATATCGGTGTTCAATCGTTTTTCTATTGCTTCTTTCCTTAGTAGGTCTTTAAAAATTGCTTCTAACTTTTGCATTTCTCGGCCCTTTCGGCTGAAGTTTTGCCATATTGCAGTAATTGGACTTTCTGCTACATTCAAACCTTGAACTTTTGGCCTGTTTATAACCCTCTGCATGTATTCCCTTTCGTGTGGTTTAATCTTAAATTTATTTACAGTCACCATTCCAAGATCATAAACAACTCTTTTGATATAGAATTTTTTAAACTGTTTTACCGAGTCGTTTAAATCCGGAATTTGTTTGACTTTAAATACTCTACCCGAAAAGCCAATACAGGTGAATTGAATAGAATCATTTTCAGAGGCCGCAATTACAAAGTTTCCTTTCATGTCTGTCACAACACCATTTCTGCTGTTCAGGTTAATCACATAAGCAAATGGTACGGAATTGTTTGAATCTGCCTCCATAAGTTGACCACGGACCTGGTACTTTTTCTGGGAGTAGTTGCTCAAAAATGAAAAAATTGAAATCAGAGTAAAAAATAAACGTATAATTGCCGTGCTTTTCACTTTATTTACTTTCTGTAAAGATAATTTTATCAAAATAAATTATCCACAATTCGTTAATAAATTAACTATTCTTAAAACTATTGTGAGGAGGATAAAAACCGCATTCTTTTATATTTGTATAGCATTTTTTCATGGAAAATTTCATCGTTACAGCCCGCAAGTATAGGCCACAAACTTTCAGAACAGTTGTTGGTCAACAGCACATTACGGGAACTCTGAAAAATGCAATTCTGAACAAACAATTAGCACAGGCCTTTCTTTTTTGCGGTCCGAGAGGTGTTGGTAAGACAACTTGTGCGAGAATTCTGGCTAAAACTATTAATTGCTTTAATGTAGGCACTGATGGAGAAGCTTGTGATATTTGTGAGTCGTGCAAATCATTCAATAGCGGACAATCCTTGAATGTTTATGAACTTGATGCCGCCTCAAATAATTCAGTTGATGATATAAGGCAATTAGTGGAGCAGGTCAGGTTTGCACCACAACTAGGAACGCATCGCGTATATATTATCGACGAGGTTCATATGCTCAGCCCTGCCGCTTTCAATGCTTTTCTTAAAACCCTAGAAGAGCCTCCGCGTCACGCAATTTTTATTTTAGCTACCACTGAAAAACATAAAATTATACCTACAATTCTTTCAAGGTGCCAGATTTTCGAATTTAACAGAATAAAAATTGATGATATCAGTAGTCATCTAGCCTGGATAGCTCAAACTGAAAAGATAAGTGCTGAGGAAGAGGCATTAAGGTTGATTGCTCAGAAAGCAGATGGCGGTCTTCGTGATGCCTGTTCCATGTTCGATCAGATGGTAAGTTTTTCAGGTAGTAATCTTACTTACAAAGCCGTTGCAGAAAACTTACATGTACTCGATTACGACTATTATTTCAAATTAACCGATTTACTTTTAGCTCAAAAGTTGCCTCATACATTACTCGTTTTTGATGAAATCTTGAAACAAGGATTTGACGGCCATAATTTTATAATTGGTTTGGCAGAACACCTAAGGAATTTACTGGTTTGTAAAGATACTATGACACTTCAATTGTTAGAGGTAAGTGAAAATGTTAAGCTTCGATACAATGAGCAAAGCCAGAACGCCCCTACTTTAATTTTACTGAAGGCATTATCGTTGCTGAATAAATGTGATGTAAGTTACAAGTCTGCAAAAAATCAGAGGCTTCATGTTGAAATGGTTTTGATGCAGTTGTGTTACCTTAATTCAGGTGCTGCTTCACAAGAAGCAGAAAAAAAAAATGACCTGAGCGAACATTTGGTTAATAATGGAAGTCAATCAGCTCATAAAAGTACAATTGAATTACCTTCCCAGGAAGTAAAGACTGTAAAAGTTGCCAATGCACCCTTAACAAACTTGGTTAAGCTCACTCCCAAGTCTTCTTTCTCGCTAAAGGATTCAGTTTTGATTCCGTCCGGCTCAGATAAAAATATTGAAATTGCTTCTGAACAAATTGAGGAAAACGAAACAGAATTAAATGTTGAAACAATAAGAGAGGTGATTGTAAAGTATGCCGAGGAAAAATTTAAGGGGAGCAACCGTATGGTATATTCAACTCTAACGGATCAACCGCCTGAACTGAGAGAAAATTTAAAAATTATTATTCCTGTTCACAACGAAGTTCAGGTAGAATCTTTTAAAGAGCACAGCCAGGATTTTTTAGATCATTTAAGAAAGGCTTTATCTAATTCAAAAATTTCCTTTCAATTTGAAGAGGCGGAGGTAAACCAAGAAAAGAAAATTTATTCCCCAAAAGAAAAATTTCATCATCTAGCAAATAAAAATCCACTCATTATGGAAATGAGTAAACGATTTAATCTAGAACTTGATTATTAATCCTATCAACTCCACAGTGAATAACTCGCAAATACCAATTAATTTCAAAAAAAACATAAACATGAAAAAAATATTTAAGCTATCCATTACTCTATTGTTTTGCACAATTTCCCTTGGAGTATCTGCACAAAAACCTAATTCAAAATACGAAAGTGTTCCGGGCGACCCAATGAATGTTCGCATTTACACTTTAAAAAATGGATTGAAAGTTTACATGAGTGTATACAAAGATGCACCACGTATTCAAACGCTTATAGCTGTTAAGGCGGGAAGTAAAAATGATCCGTCCGACGCAACAGGCCTCGCACATTATCTTGAGCACATGCTTTTTAAGGGTACGGATAAGTATGGAGCCTTGGATTATGAAAAAGAAAAAGTGGAGCTCGCAAAAATAGAATCATTATATGAAGTTTACAGGAAAACTACTGATGCTTCGAAGAGGAAATTAATTTATAATCAGATAGACAGTATCTCCGGTGTTGCAGCAAAATTCGCCATTGCTAACGAGTATGATAAAATGACTGCCTCTATTGGGTGTAAAGGAACCAATGCCTTTACTTCCTTTGAGCAAACTGTTTACATCAATGATGTTCCATCAAATCAACTTGAAAATTGGTTGAATTTGGAAGCTGAGAGATTTCGTAATCCTGTTATGCGTATTTTTCATACTGAGCTAGAGGCGGTTTATGAAGAAAAAAACATCAGCCTGGATCGTGATGATGAGAAGATTTGGGATGGTATGTTTTCAAATTTGTTCAAGAAACATACTTACGGCACGCAGACAACCATAGGAACAATTGAACACCTAAAGAATCCTTCAATAGTTGAAATAAAAAAGTACTACGAAGCGAATTATGTTCCTAACAACATGGCTATCATTCTTGCGGGAGACTTTGATCCTGATAAAACCATTCAATTGATTGAAGAGAAATTTGGTTATATGAAGTCTAAACCGGTTAAACCATATACATTTAACAAAGAGGATGAAATTATTACTCCGATTGAAAAAAGTGTAGTGGGTCCTGAGGCAGAATCTGTGAGCATGGGTTATCGTTTTGGAGGTGTAGATACAAAAGACGCTGACATACTTCAAATCGTTGCTAAAATTCTAAGTAATGGAAAGGCTGGAATGTTAGATTTGAATCTGAACAAAAAACAAATGGTCATTTCTTCGTCTTCGTATGAAATGATTCTCAAAGATTATTCCTGTCTTTTGATGGATGGTTATCCTAAGGAAGGACAAACACTGGAGCAGGTAAAAGATCTTCTATTAGGGCAGATTGAAGAGCTAAAGAAAGGAAATTTCCCCGACTGGATGTTGACGGCAATAATAAATCAAATGAAATTAGAAAAGACACAAAGGCTTGCCGGTAATTACGGAAGAGCAAATGAGATGATGGATGCGTTTGTAAACGGGCTAGAATGGAAAAATAAGACTGAGGAGATAAAAAGATTGAGTTCAATTACCAAGCAGGAAGTGATAGAATTTGCCAAAAAGAATTTTAAAAATAATTATGTTGTAATCTATAAGCGTTCCGGTGAGGATAAGAATGTGCAGAAAGTAGAGAAGCCTGCCATTACACCTGTTGAGGTAAATAGAGATAAAGAAAGTGCGTTCCTTAAAAATATCACGAGCTCTCAACCACCGGCAATTCAACCCGTGTTCGCTGATTTTGACAAGGACATCGTTAAGATAAATCTTAAAAATGGTGTTGAGATGAACTACTACAAAAATATTGAAGATGGTACTTTCCAATTATTTTATGTTTATGATTTAGGACGAGCCACTGATCCTTTGTGGCCAATTGCGATTGAGTATTTAAAGTACTTGGGAACATCTAAAATGAGTAGCGAACAGGTTGCTCAGGAATTTTATAAGATTGGTTGCAATTTTAATGTTTTCAGCAGTGAGCAGCGTACTTATGTCAGCATGAGTGGACTAAGTGAAAATTTTGAAAAGGGAATTCAGTTGTTTGAAGCACTTTTGAGTGATGTGCAACCTGATGAAAATGTTTTGAAAAACATGGTTGAAGACATTTTAAAGAGAAGAGCAGATAACAAACTCAACAAAGATGTAATTTTCAGAGAGGCTTTAATGACTTATGGAAAATACGGATCAAAAAACCCATACAATGAAATTGTAAAAGAAAATGAACTGCGTCAACTCAAAGGGGCAACACTTACAACCATGATAAAAAAACTTTGTTCATTTGACATGCGTGTGTTGTATTATGGACCCGAAGAATCCGGAAAAATAAAAACCGTAATTGAAAAATTTCATCGCATGGATGTAAAGGAAGCGCTTCCTCAAATGAAAGAATATCCTGTAGCTTTAGGTCCTAAAAAAGTTTATGTTGTTGATTTCGATATGAAGCAGGCAGAAATCATGATGATGGCAAAAGGTGAGGTTTTTAATCCTGATGTTAACGCTTCCTACGCAATGTATAACGAGTATTTTGGAGGAGGAATGTCTTCTATTGTTTTTCAGGAATTGCGAGAGTCAAAAGCATTGGCTTATTCAACCTATTCTACATTTTCCAGGCCTGAGAAAAAGGATTTGAATTACATCAACGTTGCCTACATCGGAACCCAATCTGATAAACTACCAGAGGCAATGGCTGGAATGACTGGCCTATTGAACAATATGCCTAAGAGTGATGTTCAATTCAACGCGGCCAAGTCTTCTTTAGAGCAGCGTCTAAGAACCGAAAGGTCTACGAAGTCAAAAATACTTTTTGATTATTTCAATGCCAATAAACTTGGATTGAAAGAAAATTTATCACCTAAAGTGTTCGAACAGGTAAAGAAAATGGAACTCAGGGATGTTGCAGAGTTTCATGACAAAAAAGTCAAGAATTTGACCTATACAACTATGGTAATGGGTAAAAAAGATGAGTTAAATATTAAGGAGCTGGAAAAATACGGTGAAGTTGTTTTTCTGCGTCTTGAAGAAATTTTTGGATATTAACCAATGAGCCAATTTCATCTTTTACAATACACAAGTGCTGTTCGTGATTCTTTGGGCGGACAAGAAACTGCTACCAGCATGGTTCAGGCGGCATCAAGTGTTTTACTTGTTGTAAGCATCAGTGCATGGTTTGTTGCATGGAGATTTTTCAAAATTGAAAAAAAGGGTAAAAAGTATTTCTGGATAAATTTAGGATTAGCTGTTGTTTATTTACCTTTTCTTGTCATGCATTTCTTTAATTGTTATTCTTTGGGTTTTGAAACCGGTACAGAGCATTATTTGATGCTTTTTTTCATTCACTCTGCAATAGTTGTTTTTTGGTCCGTAGGATACAATTCCAAAAACAAAGTAGAAGAAGGCTATTAGTAACGATTAGCGGTATTAATTTCAGGAATTCTTTTTGACTGAAAGATTCTTTATCATTTCTTCGGTCATTTCATTCAGTCCGAATTTATGTTTCCATCCCCAGTCTTCCCTTGCTCTAGTGTCATCTATGCTTGCAGGCCATGAGTCTGCAATTTGTTGTCGGAAATCGGGTTTATAACTAATGGTAAAATCTGGAATGTGTTTTTTAATGGAATCTGCAATTTCTTTTGGTGTGAAACTTATTCCCGACAAATTATAGGAAGAACGAATTTTTATTTTTTCAACAGGAACTTGCATAATGCCAATTGTCGCGTTAATTGCATCCTCCATGTACATCATAGGAAGTGCTGTTTGCTCGCTTAAAAAACATTCGTATTTTTTTTCTTTGAGCGCACTATGATATATATGTACCGCATAATCTGTTGTTCCTCCTCCCGGTGAAGACTTCCAGCTGATTAATCCAGGATATCGAATGCTTCTCACATCCACTCCAAATTTATTGAAGTAATATTCGCACCAGCGTTCACCTGCTTGTTTGCTTATGCCGTAAACAGTTGAAGGCTCCATAATAGTGTACTGAGGTGTATTAATGCGTGGTGTTGTAGGACCAAAGACTGCAATGGAACTTGGCCAATAAACTTTTTGAATGTGTTGCTCCTTTGCAAGATTTAAAACATGAAAAAGACTTTCCATATTTAATTTCCATGCAAAGTCAGGATTTTTTTCAGCAGTTGCAGATAGCAATGCCGCAAGAAGATATATCTGAGTAATTTGATGTTTTTTAACTACTTCAAAAACTTTTTCTTTATCAAGTGCATCAAGCGTTTCGAAAATGGTTCCTTGAGGAAGGGCCGGACTTATTTTTAAATCAGAAGCAATTACATTTTCAAGTCCGTAAATTTTTTGCAGACCTTCTGTTAATTCTGTCCCGATTTGCCCACAGGCACCTATGATGAGTATTTTATCTTTTGCAAACATGACCAATATCAATGTTTAGGTTTGAACACTTCTTACTAACTTTGCAAACGTAAAAAAAACTTTGAATCTGCGCTTCAATTAGTTTTCAATGGTACTTCACAATAAATTAAGTAAAGAAGAGGCAAAAAAACGCCTCATGGATGAGCCCTTCAAACGTAAAACAGTTTCCTTTTACAGGTATGTAAAAATTGGCGACCCTGAGGAAATGCGCAATAATCTTTACAAAGACTGGAATGAATTGAAAGTTTTTGGACGAATTTATGTGGCGAATGAAGGAATCAATGCACAATTGTCAGTTCCCGAGTTTAATTGGGAAAAGTTTGTAGAAAATCTTTATTCGAGATATGAATTTAAAGAAGTTCCATTTAAGGTTGCAGTTGAGGATAACGGGAAGTCATTTTACAAGTTGGCAATAAAGGTTCGAAAGAAGATTGTTGCAGATGGAATTG
>JBKCIQ010000041.1:0-19439 GCA_046302135.1 Bacteroidota bacterium
GGATAATTTAATACAAGCGATAAGATTATTTAGTCTTTTCAAGAAAAATTAATCAATCTAGCAACTCAATCAAATCTTAATTTAGTCTGCCCATCCTCACCGAAAAAACCTTTATCTGAACCAGATTTCAATTTACTTAAAGCACGCTTATGCAATTCAACTGGTGATAAACCCGTATCTTCATCGTAATCGGTATCAGATTCTGTTGGATTTAAAAGATTAACCTCTTTAATTTTTTGTTGAGATAATCTTTTACCTTTCGCCTTAAGACCCATAGGAGGAACAAACTCCACCAAATTGATTTTTTCTGGTTTAGGTGTTACTCCTTTTTCTTTCCCGAAAATCAATTCAACTACTGGCTCAGTTTGCGTGGTAACTAATTCCACGTGACTAGATTCATGCTCAGGTATTATGATTGTTTTTGCGGTCAGCATTTCAGGCGAAAAACGTTTTGAAAAATAAGCACCCGATTCACCATCAAAATAAACCATTGAAATGGTCTGCTGAGGATAATATTTTTCAATCATGATGATGTCCTCATCAAAGTGATTCAGCAAATCAAAATTGTATAATTTGTAATTACCACTACTGGTTATGGTTAAAATTTTATCATCTCCTATAAATTTACCAAGAAATGTTCCCTTTCCCTCTTTATTAAGTCGATGAACGGTTTCATCAAACCAAATTTCTTCTGCGCCAACAGTTGCCTTTCCTTTTTGTTTTAGAGTTACTTTTTTCGGTGTGTACTTAGTTACAATATTACCTACAGAGTTCCTACTCTTTACCTGCATCTCAGCAAAATCAACATCTATTTCATATTTTCTAAGTCCGGATTGTTGCCTAAGGTGTACCACCACTTTTTCAGCTTCACCATTAGGATTAACAGTGAACCACAAGACATCTGTTCCTGCAGTGCCTTTTCCTAAATCGTATTCCTTGTCTCTGGTAACACCAACCACATTAAAACGTTTCATGAATGTGATTCCTTTTGGACCATCACGATAGATCATGTTATAGGTGGTACGCTCATCATTCTTTTTAAATATTGCAAGATGTATAATTCCTTTACCAATAAAAGCTTTATCCGTAACTTTCACTACTTTCATTTTTCCCTCTCTGGTAAATGCAATAATATCGTCTAGGTCTGAACAATCGCAAACAAATTCATCTTTTTTAAGACCCGTTCCAACAAATCCTTCTTCACGATTAACGTAAAGCTTCTCATTGTTCATTATTACTTGCTTAGCTTCAATCGTCTCCAAAGTTTTAATCTCCGTTTTACGCTCTCTACCTTCTCCGTATTTTTTCTTTAATGTCTTGAAAAAATCCACAGCGTACTCAATCAAATTTTCTAAATGATGCTTAACCTGAGCAATCTTATCATCCAACTCTTTCATGTGGGCTTCCGCTTTAATGGTGTCAAAGCGGGTAATACGAATCATTGGAATTTGAGTAAGCTTAGATAAATCATCATCATTTATGGCGCGTAATAATTTTTTCTTGTGTGGCGTGAAACGATTGTATAAGTATTGGAATAGAGATTCCTTATCAGAATAATTTTTGAATTCAATGTACATTTCTTCTCTGATAAAAATTTTCTCCAGGGAAGAGAAATGCCACTTTTCTTCTAATTCCAATTTTTCAATCTCAAGTTCTTTCTTTAAAAGAGCAAGAGTTTGCTGAGTAGAAATTCTTAAAATTTCACTAACCCCTATGAACCGTGGTCTTTCATTATCAATGATACAGGCATTTGGAGAAATACTCATTTCACAATTGGTGAAAGCGTACAACGCATCAATAGTTTTATCGGGAGAAATTCCTGGCTGAAGATGAATTAAAATCTCAACATTTTCGGCAGTATTGTCTTCAACTTTTTTAATCTTTATTTTTCCTTTATCATTGGCAGCTATAATTGAATCGATTAATGATCCTGTTGTTGTTCCAAATGGAATTTCAGAGATCACTAATGTCTTAGAATTCAGTTCCTTTATTCGTGCACGTATTTTAA
This sequence comes from Bacteroidota bacterium, assembly GCA_046302135.1. Lineage (GTDB taxonomy): Bacteria > Bacteroidota > Bacteroidia > B-17B0 > Aurantibacillaceae > AM-1111. Next base: position 2,009 of record JBKCIQ010000041.1, read on the forward strand.
TTTTTCCACCCCTCAATCCATCTTTATAATCTTCACAATCTGCAATTCCTCCGGTTGGAAAATCGGGATAAAGACTAACTTTCTTCCCTTTTAATGATTGAATTGATGCGTCAATGAGTTCATTGAAATTATGTGGAAGAATTTTACAAGCCAAACCGACAGCTATACCCTCTACACCTGAAGCAAGGAGCAATGGAAACTTTACCGGAAGATTTACAGGTTCTTTATTTCTTCCGTCATAACTAAGTGCCCATTCTGTTGTTTTAGGATTAAATAATATGTCTAAGGCTAATTTTGATAATCTGGCTTCAATATAACGTGGTGCGGCAGCAGAGTCTCCTGTTAGAATATTTCCCCAGTTACCTTGACAATCAATTAATAAATCTTTCTGACCAATTTGAACCATTGCATCACCAATACTGGCATCGCCATGAGGGTGATATTTCATGGTGTTACCAATAACGTTTGCCACCTTGTTATACCTACCATCTTCCATTTCCCACATGCTATGTAGTATTCGGCGTTGAACAGGTTTCAAACCATCATCTACAGCAGGTACCGCACGTTCAAGAATTACATAAGAAGCATAATCGATGAACCAATTTTTAAACATACCGGAAACATGAAGTACATGATCGGCTTCGTTATGAGATTCACCATTAACCAAATTTTCGTCCATTGCTTAAATACTTTAAAATTCAATGCAAATATAGGACTAAGCAGACGGGGTTGTTGTTGAAAAGCCTACGTGTTTTCTAACAATATTTGACTGAAAAATAGTTTTTAAGATAACAGAAACATAAACAACAACTAGTATTTCTTTGTTTCTAGAAGGGTGCCGGATGAATCATAGCTAGTCCACATACCGAAGCGATTATCGTTTTTATACTCGCCCTGATACATTACTTTTCCATTTTCGTACCAAACAGTAGATTTACCTTTTCTAATGCCATTGTCAAATTCTGTTTCACTCTGCAATTGTCCACTTGGATAGAAAGAAGCCCACTTCCCATGTTTTTTACCAAACCTAAAGAAACCGCGGATATTGGTTATACCGGTTGGATATTTTACAACGTGGTCTCCACTGTAATCAGAATTTGGAGGAAGCGTAGGGTCTTTATATGCTTTAGAGTTTCCCTCCCCCAGGTTTACTGTATCCTGGTTAATCTCGTCTTGTTTTTTTACCTGAATAGAATCATCGTTCCCACAAGAGAAACCGATCAAAAGAACGAAGGAAATAAACAAAAACCTGTTTTTCATATTTAAATATTATTTTTTTCTTTCGGCTGTATAAACAACCAATTGACGCAATGATTCCCGGGAATCAGAAATCGGAAACTGATCCAATATTTCTAATGCATTGTCTTTATACTTGTGCATAATTTTTTCTGCATATTCAATTCCACCGTTTTGTTTTACGAAATTAATTACCTCCTGAACCTTTTCCGGGTCATTATTGTTGTTTTTTACAATATTGATGATCCTTCTTTTTTCTAACCAGCCAGTTTTTGATAGCGCATGAATTAAAGGCAAAGTCATTTTTTTCTCCTTAATATCAATACCTGTTGGTTTACCAATATCATCAGTTCCAAAATCAAAAAGATCATCTTTTATCTGAAAGGTCATTCCCGCGTTAACGCCAAATGAATGCATTTTGGAAATAATTTCCTGATCACGAGTAACACTTGAAGCGCCTACAGAGCAACAGGCAGCAATCAACGTTGCCGTCTTTTGTCTTATTATTTCGTAATAAATATCCTCTGAAATATCTAAACGACGGGCCTTTTCTATTTGCAAAAGTTCGCCTTCGCTCATTTCTCTAACTGCATTACTAACAATTTTTAATATATGAAAATCATCATTGTCCAGAGAAAGTAATAATCCTTTTGATAATAGATAATCACCAATCAATACAGCTACTTTATTTTTCCACAAGGAATTTACTGATAAAAATCCTCTTCTTTCATTGCTGTCATCTACTACGTCATCATGTACAAGTGTTGCGGTATGTAATAATTCTATTAAAGAAGCTGCTCTGAAAGTTGAATCGTTTATGTTTCCAAACATTTTTGCAGATAAAAAAACAAACATAGGTCTAACCTGCTTGCCTTTTCTTTTAACAATGTAAGCGGTAATTTTGTTTAGCAATGGGACTGAACTTTTCATAGAGGAACTGAATCTTAATTCAAATTCCTTCATGTGTTCAGCTATTGGCTTCTTTATTTGATCCGCAACAAGAGACATTATTGGTCATAAAGATAATGCTTAAGCGTGAAATGAAACAATCAAAAATTAAATGAATTTTCAGTGATCGAGAAAAATTACAAAAGAAACTCTGAAATTTATGGATCTTGCAAATAAAAAAGGAACATAGTATCGATCATCTTGAACTTTTTGAGTTGCAAAACCAATTTTAATGTTGGTTTCTATAAGTCTTTCACCTTCATATTCCTTTCTGAATCCACTGGATAAAGCTGGCCCAAAAAAGAATCTCCCGTCTATATTTCTATCGTTTTCACTAAATACAATTAATGGAGAGTAAACATATTCAGCCCCGAGTCTTATAAAAAATCCTTTTTCTTCAATGCTTCTATAAGTTGATCCGGCACCATATTCGAAACCAAACAATGCTGATCCTGTGAAACTTCCAAATCCCTTGATTTTTTTTGATTCTGCTAACCCAAGTCCTAAGCCCGGGTTAAGTGTTAAAGAAAAAACTTTTTCGTCATCAATTTGAAACACGTTATATCTAAAAAAATAACTGACATGATAAAAACTATAGTTTTTAATCCTAGAAAAAATTGGAAGTGTATCGAAGTCAGATAATGAATCTGCTGAGTATCTACTTATTGGCATTAAACTCATATCTCCAAAAAGAGAATGACCTATAGAATGGAAATCTCTAGCTGAAGGTTTATGATCTTTAAAAATATTTTTCTTTTCGTTTGTTTGTTTAACTTTTTTATTAGATTTCTTCTGAGCTATAACACCAGAAACACTAAATAACAAAATAAAAATTAGAAAATATTTAAAAACAAAATTCATTTTTAAGTATCAATAATTCAAATATGTAAAGTAAGATAAACGTATGGTGTTAGGTACCGTAAATACAAATGGCTGATTTCCTAAATTGTTGGGAGATTTAATATCTTTTCCAACCATTCCAAAACCTATCTTAAGGTTCACCTCTTGCAAATTACCAAAACTACTATTTCCTTCATATCTGTATCCCAAACTAATACACGGACTCAGCCACCTGGTTTGAATATCTTTATTGTCAGGTTTTCTAATATAAAACATGGGTGCAATATTGTACTCATAACCTCCACCAATATACAATCCCATTGAAGAACTACTTGTATTGGTAGCACCTGCACCAAAATTAAAACCTGCCATAACTGGTAAGTTCATACATGCAGAAAACCCTATTGGTATCGCTCCATAATTTGAAACAGGTAAAGACTGGCCTGCAAATAATCCTAATGAAGGTTTGCCACTAACAGAAAATGAAACATCACTTCCTAATTCATAAAGATTGTATCGATAATGATAAATTATGGTAAGGTAACTATATCCTGACATGCGGGTATAATCAAATAATGTGCTTGTATTTCCAAATGGGTCGGTAATTGTATTTCGAACTTCCCTTACGGGACCATTAAAAATATCAAGATAAACCGATGTTCCCAAAGAGTGGAATACTTTCTCTGAATAAGGTTTTTTCCCTGATAAATTTTTATTCTTATTATCTTGAGAAAACATAATTCCTGAATATAGAAATAGCAGAATTATTTTAAAACCAAAAAAGCATTTACAAATATTTGAGTTCGTATAAAATTTCATTTTACAACAAAACTTAATTTATTTTTATTCGCTAATTGTCCACAAGCCGCATCTATATCCTTTCCCCTACTCCGTCTTACATTCACGATAACACCATTATTTTCTAAAAAATTCTTAAAAACCTCTAGCCTTTCAGGTGTTGTTTGCCTGAATTCCGAATCATCAATTGGATTATACTCAATAATATTCACTTTACTTTTTACTTTTTTACAAAAATTCAAAAGTTCCTTTGCGTCTTTCAAACCATCATTAAAATCTTTAAAAACAATGAACTCTAATGTAACACGCGTGCCTGTTGATTCATAAAAATAATTCAATGATGAAATCAGATTTTCTAAATTGTTAGTTTCATTAATTGGCATAATCTGATTACGCTTCTCATCATTGGCGGCATGAAGCGAAAGTGCAAGATTAAATTTCACCTTTTCGTCTCCCATACGCTGAATCATTTTCGCCACTCCGGCGGTACTCAATGTTATTCTCTGAGGTGACATTCCCAAACCTTCAGGACTCGTTATTTTTTCAATTGAACGAATTACTTCCGTATAATTAAGAAGTGGTTCTCCCATTCCCATGTAAACAATATTACTCAACCTTTGAGAATAATATTTATGAGCTGCATCACGAACTAAAACTACCTGATCAAAAATTTCATCCGCATTAAGATTGCGCATCCTTTTAAGTTTTCCTGTTGCGCAAAACTTACAAGTTAAACTACAACCAACCTGACTGGAAATGCAAGCCGTCATACGATCCGCAGTTGGAATCAAAACACTTTCAACAACATTACCATCATGCAAACGCATGGCACATTTAATGGTTTTGTCGTTGCTGATTTGCATTTCAGAAACCTGAACTGCATTGATTACAAAATTTTCATCCAGAAGATTTCTTAGAGATTGAGATAAATTGGTCATCTCCTCAAATCTTAATGCACGCTTTTGCCAAAGCCATTGGTAAACCTGCTTTGCTCTGAAATCAGGCTCACCCTTCTCTTTAAAAAAAACCTTTAAATCATCTAGGGAAAAACTGCGTATGTCACGCTTACTAATCATCCTTACAAAGATACAACTTAGCGTTTCATTTTCTATGATAAAAGCGTTTAACTTTGTCTAAAGATTAGATGAAATACATTTCCGCAGAACGTATTCACAATGGTTATGGTTTTTTAAAAGAACCAAATGTTTTGGTGTTAGATGATGAAAACCGGATCTTGGATATTGTTCAAGTTCAAAATATTGAAAAGGATAAAATACAGTTTTACGAAGGAATTATTTGTCCCGGATTTGTAAATACGCACTGCCATTTAGAACTTTCCTACCTAAAAAATAAAATTTCGGAGGGAGCAGGCTTAGATGAATTCATTCGAGAGGTAGAAATCCATAAAAACGCATCTGAGGAAATAATTTCACAAGCGATAGCACTTGCGGATCAGGAAATGTTTGAAAGCGGAATTGTGGCAGTAGGAGATATTTCAAATAACAACTCAAGCTTTAAGGTAAAATCAAGTTCAAAAATTAAATACCATACGTTTCTTGAGGTGTTTGCTTTTAATCCTTCAAGAGCAGAAATAGTATTTCAAAACACATTAAAATTAGCTGAAGAACACAATAAAATAAATTCAAAAAACAAATGCAGTATTGTACCACATGCGCCCTATTCTGTTTCCGCCGAGCTGTTTCAACTTATCAAAGCAAAAGCAGAAAAGAATCGAGATGTGTTAACCATTCACATGCAAGAAAATGAAGACGAGGATTTACTATTTCTTCGAAAAGAAGGTAAAATTTTAGAGCGTTTGAAATCGTTTGGTATTGATACGGAGCACTTCAAAGCAACGGGAAAAAACTCACTTGAATCAACTCTACCCAATTTCCCAATAGAAAATAATTTGATTCTGGTCCACAACACATATTCAGGAATAAGGGAAATTGATTTTGCACAGGAAAAATTTAAAAATTTGTTTTATTGCTTTTGCTTGAGAGCGAATGAATACATAGAAAATAAATTACCAAATCTTGAATTATTTAATTTAAAAAATTGCAACATCGCTCTAGGAACAGATAGTTACGCTAGCAATCATTCACTTAGGATTATAGATGAAATTAATTTTGCTTTGGAAAAAACAAATTTTAAGCTGGAGGATTTGATTACTTATTCCACTTTTAACGGGGCTAAAGCATTAAAAATGGATAAAGAACTTGGAAGCATTGAAAAAGGAAAGAAACCGGGTATCGTGCAAATTAAGAAAGATAATTCCCGTAACCAATTGACTTCTAAGAGACTGTTTTAATTGATTTAAACCTTATTTTTTAAAGATTTTTGTATATTTGCAGTCCGTTTTTGAAAGGTCCCGTAGCTTAACTGGATAGAGCACCTGACTACGGATCAGGAGGTTAGGGGTTCGACTCCCTTCGGGACCACAACACGGAGTGTGTAGCTCAGTTGGTTAGAGCATCAGATTGTGGTTCTGAGGGTCGTGGGTTCGAATCCCATCACGCTCCCTTAAATTTAATCCCGCTATTACGCGGGATTTTTTATTTCATTTTTGATTTCTCTCATAACCAAAAAATCCTTTCATCATATTATTCTCAATGCTTAGAAATTAATTTTACCTAAAAATAAAATGCAAAGTTCAGAAAGCACATCCGGAAAAACGGAATATAACAATTGGTCATACGGAAAGTGGGTAGCAGACAACACCAGCGCCATGTATGATGTTTGCAATAAACAGATGAAAGACATACTGTCATTTTACAATAATATTTTCCGTTTTTATGAAGAACCTAAAGCGATTGACAACAAAGAGGACGCTTATTCATGGATGAATTGGGGGATGAAAAATTGGAATGCTCTTTTATCACCAATAGATGCAATGTACAAAAACGGAAAAATATGGGAAGATTTTAATGCAAACTATGGAAATATGTGGCAAAGGCTTTCTGAGTTAAATAAAGAATTTTTTGGATCTGTTTACAAACAACTGGAAAACGATGAATCAGATATGGATAATATGAGAACGAGTTGGGTTGGTTTCGCAGAAGGCCAGATGGAACAATCAAAAAAATTTATGAGTATGATGAATGATGCCTTTCAAAAAAGAATGGAATTTAATTCTCAACTTTTAAAGTCAATGCTAAAAACCATGAATCATCAGAGTCATTTAATGAATGATCAGTCGGTTAAAATATTTGATGAAATAAGTAAAATACTGAAACAGGAAGAGACAGAAGTTAAAAAAGAAAAAACTTCTGTAAAACCAAAGGAAACTTTGCCGGAAAAAAAAGTTCCGGTTTATTAAGATACAGAGAGGCAGGAGGCGTGACCATTAATCATTTGATTGCAGTTTGATGTAGTTGGTTAAGTGTTCATGGTTTGTTGGTTTAGGTTGATGATCTGTAATCGAACGATTTGGCCATGCTTTCTGTTTTTCTCCTAATTAAATTAAAATTTAATATTATGCTGAATCATTTTTCTCATTCATATCAAAGAAGCATTCAGCAACAACTTAAAAATTTTACAGGAATTTGCCATGACCTACGGGATTTTAATTCAGTGGGTTTAAAATATATAACCAGCTTATGGAAACACCCCGAACAAATTATAAAATTTAATTGTTTATCCATTAATTTCCTTAAAGAATGGAATACTTTATGGCAAAACACATACTTCAATATAAACATTAACAATGAGAAAAAAGCGGATACCATAACAGAAAAAAAAGATAAAAGATTTGTTGCAACTGAGTGGGACATTTATCCCTATTTCAAATTTTTATACAAGAGCCACCAACTACAAGAAAAATATCTTAAAGAACATTTTTCAGAAAGTAATCTTCCGGAAAACGTAAAACATAAAATTTTATTTTACTCCAAATTTATTTTGGATGCTCTAGCTCCCTCCAATTTTCTTTTTAGTAATCCTGAAGCAACAAAAATTGCAATAGACTCAGGAGGATACTCACTTTTAAGAGGGATAAATAATTTTTTACACGACATCAAAAAAATGGACATCACTCAAACTGATGAAAAAGCTTTTGAGGTTGGTAAAAATCTTGCAATCACCCCCGGTAATGTAATTTATAGAAATGAATTATTTGAGTTGATTCATTACACACCGCAAAAGGAGAAAATTCATATTGTTCCTTTACTTATTATACCACCATGGATCAATAAATACTACATACTCGATCTTCAAACTCACAATTCATTTGTGAAATTTTTAGTTGAAAACGGTTTAGACACTTTTATTATTTCTTGGAAAAATCCACAACATGAACTTAGTGAAATAACATTTGATGATTATGTAGAAAAAGGAGCAATTAGAGCCATAGAAGTAGTGGTTGAATATTGTAAGTTGGAGGTGGTCAATACTTTGGGCTATTGCCTTGGAGGAACTTTACTAACAGTTACCGCGGCTCTATTAAAGAAAAAAAATAAACCTTATAAAATTAAATCAGTTAGCCTTCTTGCCTCAATGGTAGATTTTTCAGATATAGGTCCTATGGGGCATGTTATCACGAAAGCATTGATAAAAAAAATAGAACGAGGAGAACTGCTCATTAATCATGGAATAATGCACGGTAGATTTATGGAAGCGGGATTCAACATGATTCGTGCAAACGATTTAATTTGGTATTATGTAGTGAACAATTATTTAGAGGGGAAAAAATACCGACCCTTTGATGTGCTTTTCTGGACAAATGACAATACCAACCTCCCAGCTAAAATGTTTATTTTTTACATGAATGAAATGATACTGGGAAATAAAATTTCCAAAGTTAATACCTTAAAGATTTGCGAGGAATTGATTGATGTTGAATTAATAACAGAACCAGTATGTGCCATAGCTTTTTGTGAAGATCATATTTCACCGGCTAAAACAGTTTTTGAAACCATGAAATTAGTGAAAGGAGAAAAAAAATTTATTTTGGGAATGTCCGGACATGTGATGGGTGTAGTGAATCCACCAAGCAAATCAAAATACGGATACTACATAAACGAAAATAATGACGATGATTTTGAAAAATGGAAAAAATCGTCTAAAAAAATAAATGATAGTTGGTGGAATGAATGGTTGAAACACATCGCATTGAAGTCGGGAGAGGAAATAGACAATACTAGAAAATATAACAGTAAAAAATATTCAAATCTTGAAAACGCTCCGGGTACTTACGTTTTGGAAAAGTGTGGTGAATTATAAGAAATCAACAAATTAAAAAATTAATAAAATTTGCATCCTCTATTTTACCTTTCAATAATTCATCCAATATTTTTGAATCACAATTATTAATCAAAGCAAAAAAATTCTCTTTCCTTTCTTGAAAAACTCCATCAGGAAAAACTTTGGATTTAAGTTTTGAAATTTGATTAAGAGAAGATTCATTTTTTTGTTTTGCAAAGCGAATCATCTTTTTCTCCAGACCCAAAAACGCATTTAATAATCTTTGCTTCTCTGCCTCTACGGAACCTACCAAAGTAGGATCAGATTTCTCGGCCAAACTTTTTATCCCATCAAATAATTCTATAGCTTTAGGTTGAAATTCTTCTAAAGAAATATCCTCAGAATTATTTTTCAGCCATTGATTTTTAAGCTCTTCCTCTGATCTAAAAAAATCAGAAATATCGAAACCTAAATTCATCCATTTATCAACTATTTTACTTTCTAAAACACAAACAAAATCTCTAACCTCTAAATACGGAAAATGTATTTCGGAAGCATCAAAAAAAGATTTAAGCTGTAACCAATATGAAATTTCAGCAGGACCGCCTACATAAAATAAATTTGGTAAAATTTTCTGCTGATACAATGGTCTCAAAACAACGTTTGGACTAAATTTTTCAGGATACTCCCTAACCAATTTTTTTATTTCTGATACAGAAAAAATCAAATCCGTATTCAAAACTTTAAATTCACCTTCATCTCTAACAATTCTTTCCCTTAAACCTTTTTCACAATAAAACAGGTTAATCTCTCTAGGGGAAACCTGGGCAGAATAGCCTAAAGATTCAAGTTTTTTATTGTATTCACTTACACATTTCCATCCATTGTTTTCAAACAATTCAGCTTGCATTTCATCCACAAACAATGATTTGAATACTGCCGAATTTCCGTCTACAACCACTAACCCGTATTTTCCAAAAATTTCATTTAAAAAATTACGGGTAAATTCAGCTAATGTTACAGAATCTTTAATGGCATTTGTAAATATTTCATCTACATAACGTGAAACATTAGTATCACCAAGAATTTCTTTAAATTGATTCAAAAGAGATTCAAGTCCATGAAGATTAAACTCCCCCACCCTACCACGCTGATTAGTTTCCCAAACTATTTTTTTTCCAAACAAGAATGTATGATTGATTTCTTCAAAATCGTGATCCTCTGTTGCCATCCAGAAAACAGGGACAAACTTTTTTTCGGGAAACTTATTATTTAAATTTTTTGCTTGCTTAATAACCGAAACAATCTTGTAAAAAAAATAAGCAGGTCCTGTAAATAAACACAACTGATGCCCAGTACAAATGGTGTATGAATTTTTTTTTGAAAGATCATTAATATTGTTTCGGACTTCGTCGCAAAGGTTAATTTTATCATATTGTCTGAAAATCTCATTACTCAAAAGGTCCCTGTCCAAATATTTAAACCGCTCTTCCTTTAGATAATAATTTATTGATGCCTCACTAGGAAAATCAAGGATGAATGGCTCAAGGATAGAAGAATTTTGAAGATAATCCCAAACCAAAGAATTTACAATTCCCTTATTTTCAAGAGAAACCTTATTGAATTTCATTCCTATCCATTAATACAAAGTGTTAATAACCATGATTTTTGTTAGCAAAAATCACCCTTCAAAATTAACAAGAAATAAACATGTAAATATTTATTTTCCAAATCTTTAAACAAGAACGTCCTTAATCTTAGTAATTTGTTGAAAACGCGAGTGGTAGGCATTGTAACTTGAGGCTTAAATTTACGTGAATGCATTTGATTCGTTTAAAAAGAGACGATTTAAAATTTTTTAGACTCAAATGAAATGCAACAAGAATTCTAACGTAAATAATTGCTTCAAATGGGATTACAGGTAAACGTAAGGGAACTGATTACTCAACTATACAATTACAGAAGTACAGTTGAATATCTTTTTGGCAACAGAGATTCCATTACAGTTACCGAACTACTATCGACTGGTGAAATTACTGAAGAACAATATAGAAAACTAGTTCAACAGGAGATACTTTACGAATACCATACCATTGTGGGACTCAACGATTCCGTAATTGCCATGTTCGAAGATTTCATGGAAATTGGGGAAGTTACTCCAGGTGTTATCAAAGATTACATCGCCGAACTTAAAAGAAACATTGAATTCTACAATGAAGTTAAGGAACTGCGCTTTCTTAGGGCAATTAAAAAATATTTAAAGAGAATAGGTGTTGCCATAACCAGAGAAATCATCAAATTGCAAAAAAATATTGATGACACGTACAAGAACGAGGGCAACTACAGAATCAAATTACAGAAGCTCGAAGACTATCGTACAAAAAGAGATGCCATCATAGATTTCATCAAAAAAACCGAAGAGATTTTGGATGAGTCTAGATCTACATTGAGTATTTCGGCCGATAGTGAGTTGTACGGCATTGTTGTTTCCTTGAAAAGTTCATTAATCGAAAACCTCGATTACCTGATAGAGATTCAAACGGACATTACTGATTACATAAATAAAATTCAGTTTCAGCTGGATGTTTACAAAAAGGCTCAAACCCTCAAAGATATAAAAGACCGAGGAGAGCTTCATTACAAAACTAATTTTAAAAATGTGGTGGAGGCCCTCGATGCAATTGGCTTCAACAACATTCGCTCACCCAGAACAAAAGTTTCAGTAGAATTTTTATATACCGATGATGGACACATGATCTGCAAGCGCGTAGCGGAAAAATATAAGATTTCAAGAATGCTCGCGAGAAGAATGGCAGATAAATTACCCGGAGATTTCAAGGATTTGCGGGCTGAAGCCTTCATCAAGATGGACACAGAAACCTTGGTGGAAAAATTTATGAATCAGAAAAAAAATCTATTTGAATTTCTTCAGGATTACAAATTCCCAAAGGTATTAGGTGAACTTAGTTTTGAAGAAAGGATTACTTTATTCGTTGAAGTAGCGATGGAATACGAGAAACAACTCGATTTTAAATTCACCTTGAACTATTACGATTACGAAGTAAATGGAGAGAAGAAAAGATTGGGATACACCTTGATTCTCCCCAACAAGATCAAAGCCTCAAACAAAAACAAAGCAAAAGAAAACAAAGTATAAATATGGAATTCAATTTACCAAAGCAAACCCATGAAATTTTTGCCATAATGGCTCGAGGACATTTCATTTCTAGCAATGGAACAAAAGATGGAATGGGAAGGCTTTATGATATCATAAATAATCCGGAAAACTTCGACAACCTGCAGAATTATTTTTCGCAAATAAGATACAGAATTGAAAGAGGAAATAACTTTTTCTATTTCTCTAAAATTGATGAAGCACCTAGTCTCGTAGAAAAGAAATTAGAAACATTTGAAAAATACATAGACATCATTGATTTATTTGCCAGCATGGACAATAAAATTACCATCGGTTCTCGTTTCAGACCGAGCGAAGTTGCTGAGGAGTGTATAGCTAATGTACGTCTTAAACAAAAATTACAAAAAATTCCACTATACCGCTCAGAAACGCTTAGCAACAAAGTGAGAGAAATCTGTGACTTGATGAGTCGAGATTCTTTCTTAGAAAAAGAAGATGAAGTTTCAGAAAACTACAAAGTTTTAGATAGTTACTCTTATCTTCTGGATATAATTAACTCAATAGCTATTTATGACGATACTGCATCACAAGACGGCAGTAGTATAATTTACAATTAATCAATATTTAAAATGGTCAATTACAGAATACTTCACCGGATTGTACTTATAAACATCGCAAACAATAAATATGCAGATGTTGAGATGAACGGAAACACTTGTTTTGTCGGGACAAACAATTACGGGAAAACATCTTTACAGCGTGCGATATTATTTTTCTACAGCGCCAACAGCCGAGGATTAGGAATTTCTCAATCTCAAAAACCTTTTGAAGAACATTATTTTAGATACGAAAATTCTTACATCATTTATGAAGTAGCCACAGAAGAAGGAAACTTCTTTGTTTTGGTTTACCGACATAATAAATTAAATTTTAGGTTTGTTGATTCACCTTATAATCCTGATTTTTTCTTTAATGAAAATGACGAAGCACTGAAATTCAATGATGTTCTAAAAAGACTGGATAAACACGGAATTTATTACAGCAATCAAATTGATACATTTGAGAGATACAGAAATGTTATTTTTGGTACGGAAACAGATAAAAAATTAAGTAAATTTCATATCCTCAGAGGAAATGAAAAATATCAAAACATCCCAAAGTCAATCACCAACGTTTTCTTAAGTTCTAAAAGCAGTATCGACTCTAGGTTCATTAAAGATTTTATTGCCAACTCTCTCACGAATGAAACAAGTTCAATTAAGTTGGAGCAAGTAGAAAGACAGTTGAGGCAATTCAACGAAAAATATTCTGATATTGAAACTTTCTTGAAAAAAGAAACCCAGCAATTGATGGAGCTGATTGATCAACAATTTGATCAGGTAAAATTAATTAAAGGCCAACAGGTTGAATTAGCAGAAAAATTGGGTAATAACCTTAAGTTTGTTGAGTCGAAAAACGATGAGATGCTTGCCGCTTCTCAGGAAATATCCACTGAGATAGAAATTCTTCAGAATGAACAGGAAGAATTAAAACTAAAGACAGAAGACAAGCAGAATAATTTCAGAGAGGAAATCGGTTACTACGATAGAACAATTCGTTCAGCAAATCAAAAATTAAAATCTTATCAAGAACAAAATATTGAAGAAGCATTGAAGCGTAATCAGCAACGCGAGCAATTGCAGGTAGAATTAAATCTGGCCAGAAAAGAATATGAAGCACTAACGTCAAACGTTCAGAGTTTAGAGATGAAATATGCATCTTTGGCTGAAGGATTACGTAATGAAAAAGAAGCTTATAAAAACAAGGTAAACGGAAAAATTGCGGAAGTGTTCAACGACTACAACGAAAGAATGTTGTTGTTGAAAAATGATCTATCTAAAAAAGAAAGAGATTTGGCTGATAAAAGAGATGAATCCCTTAATGAAGTAAATGCTGAGTACACCGCAAAACAAATTGAGTACAATGAATTAAAAGCAGAAGAAAAAGTTATTAAAGGTACCCGCTATCACGATATTGAAATCCGCCAGCTGGAAGGAGAACTTTCTGAATTGAACGCGGCTACTCTAAAAAACCGTTCCGAAAAAGCCATAAAGAACAATATGGTGAATACCTTACAACGTGAATGGGAAAATGCAGAAGGTAAAATAAAGGCTTCACTTTCTAATTCGATAAGTAAAACAAACAATGAAATTTTAAAGAAAAAAGAAGAGATAAAAGAAATTGAAAGTAAACTAAACGCCCAAGCAGATGCATTTTACGGATACCTAGAAAAAAATGTAAAGGACTGGCATCTAACCATCGGAAAAGTTTGTAACGAAGAAATATTATTTAGGACAGATCTTACACCTGAATACAAATCTGAACTCGCAGGAAGTCTATACGGCGTAGCACTAAATCTTGAAGGTGTTGAAATACATTCTAAAACAATAGAAGAGTATCAACATGAAAAAAACCTAAGACTTGCAGCCATTCGAGATATGGAAGAAACCATGAATCAAGTTCAGGTTACGAGTAACGAGGAAAAAATGGTTATTGCAGACAGGTTTGGTAAACAAATCAGTGAATTGAAGGAAGATCTAAAAGTACTCACCTACTCAATTGAATTAGCTGAAAAAAGGGAAACCAAGATTTTAAATGAGTTGAACGAATGGAAAAACAAAGCCGGAACAGAAATTGAAGAATCCATTTTATCGAACAAGCAGAAGCAAAATTTGGTTGAAGAAGAATTGGCTATTCTTCAAAAAAGAAAAAATTCATTACTTAATGATTTTAATATCCAGTTTGATGAATTGAAAAAATTTCATGAAGAAAGAATAAAAGATTTAAAAGACAGACAGGAAAAAGAGATAAAAGGACAAGAGAAGGAAAGAGATGACATGCTATCGGAATTTGATGAAAAAGCGAAAAAACTGGAGCAAGAGAAAGAAACTTCATTTTCAGGTGAAGGCGTAGATAACAAGCAAATTAAAGACATTGATAAAAGAATAAAAACACTCCAAGATGAAATGAAGGCGGCAGATCAGTTTAACCAATTGGTGAACGATTATCTGAAAGATAAAAGAGAGATTTTTGACAAACTACCCGAATACATACGTCAGAAAGAAGATTACGTTAAGCAAAACAATGATTTAACCAGCAACCTTGAAGAGTCCACCAGAAAATTCAACATGAAACTGATGGAGCTTCGAAAAAACAAAAAGAAACTAGATGAGGAACTGGCTGAATTTAACCGTGGAGTAATTTACTATGACAGACACTTTAACGGAACACCGGTTTACAATAAATACGTTGACATCATAGAGCGCGCTGAGGCGAGAAAAAATAACTATTCTATCGAAGAACTTTGTACTCAGCTTCTCAAAAACGACAGTTACTTCAACGAAGAATATGGAAAGTTTCAACGATTTATAACAGAGTTTTCGGGTAAATTCAGATTGGATAATCACTTTAACTTCATTATACGACATGACGCACCGCAGTCAGAATATGAAAAGTTTGCACAGTATCTTACCAACTTTCTACACGAGAAGAAAATTGATTTATCCATTGCAGAAACAGCAACACAAATCAGTTTGGTAACCGACTCAATTGCAATCAAAGTAAAAGAATTAAGCGGACAGCAAAGTAAAATTCAGCATATCATTTCACTTATTGCAGAAGACTTTAAGAAAGCTGAGTTCGAAGAATCCAAGTTGATTGAGTTCATTAAAATCAAATTGGAAGAAAGTGACAACAAAGTTTATAAACTTTTGAAGAAAGTGGAAGAGTTCAAAGATGAGCACGGATCATTCTATGGCGAAGGTTTGTTCAATACAGATTTTGCGACCGGAGGTAAAAACCGTGAAATCAATTTGAGAGCGGTAAAACTTTTAGACAGCTTGAGGAACGCAATCAAGGAACAAGAACAAGAAGAAATTAGGCTTCAGGATTTATTTGAACTGAAGTTCAACATCAAAGAAGGAATGAATGAAACCGGTTGGACACACAAGATTGATTCTATCGGTTCTACAGGTACAGACATCCTGGTAAAAGCAATCATTTATATCACCTTGCTGAATGTATTCATAAAAGAATCTAGCCACAGAAGCAGTTCAGATTTTAAAATACATTGCATCATTGATGAAGTAGGCCAGATTTCAGCGCACTACCTGAAAGAACTGTTGAACTTTGCGAAGCAAAGAAACATTATGATGATTAACGGACTTCCAAATAAGAGTGGATTGGAAAGCCATTACAAATATACTTACCAATTTAGGAAAGAAGACAGCGGTAACGTAAGAATCTTCCCAAGTATTGTAACAGAGGTGGAGGCTTGATTTAAGTTTCAGAAATATTCAATACAGCTTCAGCCGAAACATTTTTACCGCATCTAAAATGACCCTCAGGACATAATTTGTAACCATGCAAACCGCAGGGCCTACAATTTAGTTTTTCATTCACTTCAGCAATATAAGAAACATCAGAGAGTGGATAAAAGCCAAATTCTTTAACTGTTGAGCAAAATATTGCAGTTACAGGCGCATTAACAGCACTCGCAAGATGCAGAGGCCCGGAATCATTCACGAAATTCATTTTAGCATTTTGCATCAAAGCGGCAGATTGAAGCAAACTTAAACTACCACCAAGGCTTACAATATTCTCATTTACAGATTTGTCAATTATTCTTTGAGATAATTCAGAATCAGATTTAGCACCCAAAATATAAACCTTGCTATGAATTAGTAGATCACACAACTGAATCCAATTTTCTTCAGGCCATTTTTTGGTATACCAAACTGAGGCAGGTGCAATACAGTAATAGTTTGTATTTTGATATTTTTTAATAAACTCAAAATCTGAAGCGGAAGGATACAATTTTACTTTCCCAGGTAATTCATCTGTAAAATCACTGATGAGAGAATGATTACGTTCAATTTCGTGTTTACCGTTTCCTATTTCATGTGTTTTTTTTAAATCAAACATAAAAGAAAATGGATTTTTATTGAATCCGGCTTTAATTTTAGCACCTGAAAAAACGGTAAGAAAACCTGAACTAGAAAAACGATGTGCATTAACAACCAGATCAAATTTTATTGATCTGATTCTCTTCAAAAGTCGAATTAATGAAATATATTTTCCTTCTTGTTTATTCCAAACCAAAGTCTCAGCAATAAAAGGATGATTCTCAAAAAGAGATTCATTTCCTTTCCTCACAAGAAAATAAATTCTTGCCTCCGAATATTTTTGATGTAGTTTTTCAACCAGAGCAGTAGCAAGAACAGCATCACCAATAAAAGCGGTTTGTATTACTAG
>JBKCIQ010000042.1:0-15883 GCA_046302135.1 Bacteroidota bacterium
CATCGAGTGAGGAACCTGACATTAAACCAATTCCAATTAATCTATTCATAATTCTAAAGCTAAAAATAGAGAAATTAATCTACGCATTTTGAATAAAT
Source organism: Bacteroidota bacterium (assembly GCA_046302135.1). Classification (GTDB taxonomy): domain Bacteria; phylum Bacteroidota; class Bacteroidia; order B-17B0; family Aurantibacillaceae; genus AM-1111. The sequence continues at coordinate 99 of JBKCIQ010000042.1, forward strand.
TTTTCACACGAAAACGGTTGTATTTTTGATTCATTTTTTCCTAAATTTGACAACCTAAATAAAATCCTTATGAAATTTGAGTTGTCTGAAGAGCATTTAATGATACAAAAAGCTGCACGTGATTTCGCGCAGGAAGTACTTAAGCCCGGTGTGATAGAGCGAGATGAACACCAAAAATTCCCAACGGAATATGTAAAACAAATGGGTGAACTTGGATTTCTTGGAATGATGGTAGATCCAAAATACGGCGGAGGAGGTATGGATACCATTTCTTATGTGCTGGCAATGGAGGAGATTTCGAAGGTGGATGCCTCCTGCTCTGTAATAATGAGTGTTAACAACTCGCTGGTTTGTTGGGGAATTGAAACTTTTGGAACAGAAGAGCAGAAACAAAAATATTTAGTTCCTCTTGCAAAAGGTGAAATAATTGGTGCGTTTTGTTTATCAGAACCTGAGGCCGGATCTGATGCAACATCACAAAAAACTACAGCCATTGACATGGGTGATCATTACCTGTTGAACGGAACTAAAAACTGGATTACTAACGGTTCGAGTGCTTCTGTTTATCTTGTGATTGCGCAAACCGATGTGTCAAAAGGACACAAGGGAATCAATGCTTTAATCGTTGAGAAAGGGATGCCCGGTTTTGTTATTGGGCCGAAAGAAAACAAGATGGGAATCAGAGCTAGTGATACGCATTCACTAATGTTCACCGATGTGAAAGTTCCGAAAGAAAATAGGATCGGGGAAGATGGTTTCGGATTTAAATTTGCAATGAAAACACTTTCCGGAGGAAGAATTGGTATCGCTGCTCAAGCTTTGGGTATTGCGTCGGGTTCATATGAACTGGCACTTGCATATTCAAAAGAAAGAAAAGCTTTTGGAAAAGAAATTTCAAAACATCAGGCAATACAGTTTAAGCTGGCAGACATGGCAACCCGCATTGAAGCTTCACGTTTGTTGTGTTTAAAAGCTGCCTGGTTAAAAGATAACGACTTGGATTATGGGCAGGCAGGAGCGATGGCTAAAGTTTACGCTTCAGAAACTGCAATGTGGACCTCAACAGAGGCGGTTCAGGTACATGGAGGTTACGGATACGTGAAAGAATACCACGTAGAAAGATTGATGCGTGATGCGAAGATCACTCAGATCTACGAAGGAACGAGTGAAGTTCAAAGAATAGTAATTTCAAGATCTTTACTTTCTTAATAACGAAACGCGTTAATATCCTCTTTTTAGGTTTAGCCGAGTATCCAACAGACTCAAAATAGAGGCTGAACTTTTTATCTCATTATCGCTTGATTATACCACTACCTTTCGTTACATTTGACGTAATACATATATGAGATTACACCTACTCTCTCTTAAACTTATTTTCATATTGTTGTTTTTCCAACTAAAATCACAGGAAAATGCAAAAAAAACAACCTTTAACGGGTTTGGTCATTTAGAGGCCGATGCTGATATCACAGAGTCTAATGGTGATTATTATTTTCAGATTGGGGAGCATGATTTTTTTATTAATTCCCAACTAACCGACAAAATAAGTTTTCTTGGAGAAAACGTTATCAGATTTGACTCTAAAACCTCCACAGGTTTTTCTGCAAGTATAGAAAGAGCAAGATTAAAATTCGATTATTATAAAAATCACAGTTTTCTTGTTGGAAAAGTGCACACACCGGTTAATTACTGGAATGATGTATATCATCACGGAAGATTATTTTTTCCTACTGTAGCAAGGCCATTGGCTTTTAGCTATCTTATTCCATTGCATAATCTCGGTTTTGGTTTGCAAGGTCAAAATCTCGGTAATTTGAATTTTGGCTACGACATTTTCATCGGAAACGGTATTGGGTCTACTGATAATTTTGATTTAGGCTCCGGTCAGTCTATTACTCTGGCATTTCATATGAAACCAACAGAGGGCATGCGCTTAGGCGCCTCCTACTACAACGATTTTTTAAAGACAAATGTTTCAGGAGTACACAGCGGACACAGCAGCAGTTATGCAACATCAGGTAATCCTTACAAAGGTTCGATGAATTATGAACTTGCTTGTGCATCATTTGCTTACTTTTTGCCTAGGTTCGAATGTTTGAATGAATTTTCTTATAACAGAACGAAAAGTGATTCATTAGGTCTCGCAGAAAATTTTTCAAACTACATTTACTTAGGATATCGTGTTGTACCTAAATGCGTTGCCTATGTTTGTGCAGATTATTTAGATATTTCAAAAAAAGATCTTCACAGTTTACCACGCTCAAGTGCAAGTCTAATTCTCGGTGCACGATATGAGTTCAGTTACCTTATGAATATAAAATTTCAAGCCGGTGTTAACAGAACTTTACACGGGCATGGATTACATGGTGTTGATCAATTGAGTTTAAGATTACAATTTGCCTACGGTTTCTGATGAAGTTAAGAATTCAATTCATATTATTTTTGTCGTTAGGTATTGCTTATTGCTATAGTCAAGATAATTTTGCGGTTATAGGAAATGATATTTCGGCCAATCAAATAAGTATTGCAGAGACCAAGGCAATTTTAAAAGGAAAGAATACCTTTTGGAAAAATGGTAAAAAGGTCATTTTGGTTCTTCCATCATCAAAGCACCCCGGATCTAATGATTTTTCAAAGTTGTACTACAATACCAATTCAGATGGAGTGAAAAGATATTGGTTATCATTGGTTTTTCAGGGGAGATCGTCTTCTCCTGTCTTTCTTGATACTGATAGAGAAATTATTGAATACATTACTAAAAATGAAGGTGCCGTTGGCGTCATAGACAAAGACAATCTAAAATCTGTTGAAGATAAGTTTAAGATAAACATAATTAAATAATAAATGTTCAAGGGAATTGCCTTAAAAATATGGTTACCCTTCACAATCTTAACTTTATTTATCGGAATCAGTTTGCTTTTGTACATCCCCGAAAAACAAAAGCAAATTATACGCGAACAAAAAACAAGCGAACTCACAGAGGTTGCAAAAAACCTAGCGTTATCCGTAGAGTTATCGATTAAGGACGAAGATTTCAGTAGCTTAAGAAAGTCCATGGATTACATTAAAAGTGCGTCTGAAATTTCATTCATTGCAGTCTATAGCCAGGAGAAAGGACAAGTCCCTGTTTTATTCGAGATATTTCCCGCAGAAGCGAAAAAAGAAGCATTAGAAACGAATAGAGAAAAAAAATATTTAATTACTCGCTCTGATTTCTCTACAGGAGTATTAAATGGTTATGTAGAAGTTGGACAAAAAAATGAAATCATCAATGAAATGGTCTCAAGGGTTATTAAACCAATCTATTACATTCTGGGTATTGCATTTGTATTTTCTTTTTTCTTTTCTATATACGCAGCAAAAATAGTATCCAAGCCTCTTGTAAAACTTGCTTCTTTCACACAAAGGATAGAAAATGGAAATCTTGAAGACAAAATACCAACAATAAATCAAAAAGATGAAGTTGGTGCTCTGTATGGAGGAATGGAAAGTTTGAGAAATAGTTTATTGATCAGCAGGAATAAAAATATTGAATTAACCTCAGGGCTAGAAAATCAGGTCAAGAAAAAAACGCTTGAACTTCAAGACTTGTTGGCGCAATTAAAGGAGGCGCAGAAAATAGCCAAATTCGGAAGTTATGTTTATGATATAGATAAAGATAAGTGGTCCTCCAGTGAGGAATTTGATCAGATCTTCGGTATTGATGAAAGTTATCCAAGAAATCTTGAAGGCTACATGAAATTGGTATCGGAACCATTTAGAAAAAAGCTATCCGATTCTTTCAGTTCATCAATTCTTACGGGAAATAACTTATTGCTGGATTATGAAATTGAAAGAAAAAGTGACGGAAAACGTTTATTTGTTTCAGGATATGGAAGAGTGGAGTTAAATGAAAACAATAAGCCCGTGAAAATATTCGGGGTAATTCAAGATATTACACAAAGAAAAGCGTCTGAAGAAGACCTAAGACGGTTGTCACTTGTTGCTAAAAACACTTCAAATGGGGTGGTTATTACAGATGTGAATTATGGGATTCAATGGGTCAACGAAAGTTTCACAAAAATTACAGGTTACCAAATCGATGAGATCAGAGGGAAAAACCCATCTATGTTTCAGTTTGAAGAAACAGATCCTGAAACAAAATTAAAAATAAAAAATGCCCTAAAAGAACAAAAAAATGTTCAGGCAGAAATAATAAACAAGGGTAAAAGTGGGAATATTTATTGGCTCGATCTTTACATTGAACCATTATTCGATGATGAAGGTATATTAACTGGTTTCATTGCTGTTGAAATTGATATAACTGACAGAAAAAAGAACATGGAATTACAGAAGGATTATATCAGGAAGATTGAAGAGAGTGAAAAACAAATAAGATTAATTAATGAGAATTTAGAGCAACAAGTTGAAGAAAAAACAAAATCAATTAGAAATCTTGCCAATTTTCCCGAGGAAAATCCCGCTCCTATTTTTGAGTTCAACAAAATAACACACGAACTTATTTATTGCAATCCGATCGGGAAAAAATTAATAAATGAACTAAACTTCGGCGAGAAGAATGTATGGGAAATATTGAATTTAGAGTCACTAAATCAAAGCATAAACAAAGAGTTCAGCTTTAAAAACCGCACCTACGAGGTGGGTATTTTTGAGTCGAAAGACGGAGATACTAGCCGTGTGTATTTTTATGATATCTCCGACAGAAAAGATAAGGAACAACAATTAAAAGAGTATGTAGGTAAACTAATAAAAACTGAAGAGGAATTAAGAGGCAAAACAAATGACCTGGAAACCGCAATTGAAAATCTAAAACTGTCACAAACAGAGTTAATCAACAAAGAAAAACTTGCTTCGCTTGGTATATTGGTAGCCGGAATTGCACATGAAGTAAATACACCGCTCGGAGCAATACAAGCGTCCTCAGGGAATCTCTATACGCTTTTTAATGAGGAGCTCATGGAAATAATTTACAGAGTGCGACATGAAGATTTTGTGGAAGCTGTAAATATTTTCAAACAGGTTTCCGAAAATAAAGAATTGAGTTTTACAGAAGAAAGAACAAGAACAAAATCAGTTACCGAATGGCTTCAAAATAAATTCCCTGATATTAATGGATTACACAGATTAGCACGCAACGTTGTAACACTCGGTCTCGATAAAGATGATAAAAAGCTCTCACAAATTCTCACAAACAAAAATTATTCAGATCAAATTAACCTTGCACTTATCTTCCTGAGAACTTTCAAATCAATAAAAATCATTGAAGATGCATCCATAAAAGGATCAACATTAATTAAAGCGCTCAATTCTTATTCTCATGGATCCTCTAATCAAAAAATAGAATCAGTTAACATTAAAGAGAACATTGATAATTGTATTGTCATACTCTGGAATAAAATTAAAAAAGGTGCAACAGTAGTTAATAATATTCCGGAGAACCTAACTATTGAAGCATCAGGAGGCGAACTTTCTCAAGTTTGGACTAATCTTTTGAATAACGCCTTACAAGCGGCGGACAACAAATGTAAAATAGACATCAGCTATTCAAAAACAAATGAATTTCATTGCATTTCATTCATGAATGACGGACCTCAAATACCACCAGAATACATGTCTCGCATTTTTGAACCATTTTTCACAACAAAATTAAGAGGTGAGGGAACTGGCCTGGGCCTAAGCATTATAAGAAGCATAATTGAAAAAATGGGAGGAAAAATCAGCTGTGAGAGTGAAGAATTGAAAACAATTTTTTATGTTTATCTTCCTATAAAATAATAAATAATGGAGGCTCCAAAATTAATTCTTGCAGTTGACGATGAGTTCATCATTTTAGAATCACTCAGAATACAGTTAGAAAGAAATTTTGGAGTTGATTATATACTGGAATTTGCAGATTGTGCCGAAAGCGGCCTGGAAATTTTAAGTGAAGCATTTTCGGAAAATAAAAAATTATCGCTTGTAATAACTGACTGGATGATGCCCGGAATGAAAGGAGATGAATTTGCAAGAACAATAAGAACGAATTACCCGGAAACAAAAATTATCATGCTTACCGGGCAGGTAGATCAGAATGTACTGCAAAAAGTTTTAGAGGATAATGTAGTGGATAAAGTAATATCAAAGCCTTGGTCAGAGTTTCAGATTCGAGAAAATGCTCAAGAACTTCTAGACGCATGATTAGTTGGTTTTTATACGCCTGAAAAACAATCGGTTACAAAAAATTTGTCGCAATTTTTTAGGTAATTTAAGATTATCATTATAGTTAAATTAGTTTTTAGGCATTTGAATAATACTAGTTTGTAACTATTTTGTGTTTTTATCGTATAGCACTAGGATTTAATAATTTAACTATCTACAAACTTAAAATTTTTGCATGAGACAATTAAAAATTACCAAACAAGTTACCAATCGTGAAACGGCATCCCTTGATAAATACCTACAAGAGATCGGCCGAGTTGAATTAATTACTGCTGAGGAAGAAGTTGAGTTGGCAAGACGTATCAAACAGGGAGAGCAATGGGCTCTTGAGAAACTAACCAAAGCGAATCTAAGATTCGTAGTTTCAGTTTCAAAACAGTACCAAAACCAGGGATTGAGTCTTCCTGATTTGATTAACGAGGGAAATCTGGGTCTGATAAAAGCCGCACAGCGATTTGATGAAACGAGAGGTTTTAAATTTATTTCTTATGCAGTTTGGTGGATTCGTCAGAGTATTTTACAAGCCCTTGCTGAACAATCTCGAATTGTACGTTTACCTTTAAATAAAATTGGCTCCATAAATAAAATAAATAAAACGTTCGCAAAACTGGAGCAAGAATTTGAAAGAGAGCCTAGTGCCGATGAAATTGCCCAGGTTTTGGAAATGACTACTGACGACATTAAAGAAACCATGAAAAACAATGGCCGTCATGTTTCCATGGACGCACCACTTAGTTCAAGTGAAGATGGCGGAAGCATGTATGACGTTATGACTAATGAAGATTTGCCATCCCCGGAAGGTGGACTTATCAGTGAATCTTTACAAAGAGAAATCGAAAGAGCACTAACAACTTTGACCTCACGCGAGGCGGATGTAGTTCGTTTGTATTTTGGATTAAATGGGCAACACCCACTAACGCTCGAAGAAATAGGTGAAAAATTTGACTTAACTCGAGAAAGAGTACGTCAAATAAAAGAAAAAGCAGTTCGCAGACTAAAACATACATCAAGAAGTAAGATTCTTAGAACTTACCTTGGTTAATCTGGTTAAAATAAAAAGATTAATCTATTTTCTTGAAAATAAATTAGAAAGATCTTTTTAAGACTTTGCTATTGTTTATATGAGGGCAGTCATTCAGCGGGTTAGTAAAGCTTCTGTTACCATTGAGGAGAAAATTCACGCCCATATTGGCACAGGACTTTTAGTATTGGTGGGTTTTGAAGGAAGTGATAATGAAGAAGATTTAGATTGGATGGTATCAAAAATTGTAAATATGCGAATTTTTCCTGATGAATTTGGTAAGATGAACAAATCTGTTAAGGATGTAGAAGGTGAAATTCTGCTCGTTTCTCAATTTACATTGTTTGCTTCGGTAAAGAAAGGAAACCGACCTTCTTTTATTCAGGCGGCTAATCCGGAAACCGCTTCAAAATTGTTTCAAAGATTTTACCAAATAATTCAAAGTGAGGCAATTAATGAAGTTAAAGTTGGTGTTTTTGGTGCTCATATGATGGTAAATTTATTAAATGATGGGCCGGTAACTATTATTGCTGACAGTAAAAACAAATATTAATCCTTTTTGATAATTTGATGACCACCCAATATTTAACGTTGATTGGCAAAGAAAAACCAACAAAAACATCTAATTTTGCGGCAAATTATTTGAAAAAATAGTTTAATAGACAATTATGACGATTAACCAAACTAAGATTAAATATTTTCTCTCCTTTTTGATAGTTAATCTGGCGATAAGTGTTTTTGCTCAAAATAATTTTTCTTCTCCAATTGTAAACAAAACGAAATTATCAATAACCGAAAATGATTCAATAAAAAAAATCGGAACAGAATTAAAAATTCAAGATTCAGAAGCTTCGTTGACTCCGGAGGAGCAGGGATTTGTAAAATTTATTATAAACGATCGAGTGATTTACAGAAAAGTAGTTGACAATGTAACCATTGAGTTCGTTCCTGAATTAGAACCAGAAACTGAGTAATTATGTTCAGATTTTTTTCGATTACGATTTTATTTTTTTTCTTAACGTCTGTTTCTTTTTCGCAAGGAGATCCGTGTACAGCAGCCAGTTTATTGAACCTTTGGGGGCCATATAGCGGAACTTGTAGTGGTGGAGGAAGTGTTGCGCAAACCATTACACCGTCAGGAATGAACGGATTCAATTCATCTGCACCCACCGGATTAAGTAACAGTTGCGTTAACGGTTCAGTCATCGCTTCTTCTCAAGACTACTGGTATTCATTTACCGCCCCTGCAAACATGGGTACCACAGAAATTAGTGTATCAGGAGCGGGTGGTGGATTAACAAATGTAGAATTACAACTTTACTCATCAACCGGATCTTGTCCAAGTCCTTCCCTTTCACTAATTACGTGTGGCGTTACCACAGGAGTTTTCACTCCAACGGCCGGTGTAACCTATTATATTCGAATTTATGGCGAGGCCGCTTCAATTCCTGCGATGGCTAAATTTACTTTATGTGCAAGAACACAACCTACCAATGATTTGTGTACCAACGCGATTAATTTAACATCAGGTTCAAATGTATGCGGCGGAACTCTTGGGGCCTCAGGAAACGCGGCATCAACTACAGGATCTTGCTCAACAGATCAGTATGTTTGGTATACGTTTACAACCGGTAATCCTGTTGGATGTTTGTCATTTGCCGGATCAAATATAACAACAGGTGACCCTTCTTGTCCTTCAAGTGCTTTTCTGATTTATTCAGGTTGTAGTGCCTTAGGTGGTGCCAGTGGAACCTTAAATGGTTTAAATACTTCAAACAATACCTTTAATGACTTTTCTACCGCAGATTTAACAACAGCACTTTTGCCAAATACTACTTATTATGTCGCAGTTGGTTCGGGTGCAAACGCTACATATTGTTTCCAATACAATGCAGGCGTGACACCTGCCGCAAATGATGTGTGCTCCGGCGCAACTGCTATAGGAACATCTCCTGCACTTTATGATAATGCTTCCGCGGGCTGTGAGTATACCTATATCGCATCGCAAGATGCCAACATTACTCCTGCAAACGTATGTGCAGGTAGTTTGGAAAATGTTTCTTGGTTTACATTTCAGACACAAGCGAGTCCTGCAACCAGCAATGTGGTAATTTCCTTCGCGAATATTTCTTGTAACAATGGTGGTGGTGGTTTTCAAACAGGGTTGTTTACAGGTGCAAATTGTTCCTCATTAACCGTTGGTACTTCAGGTACTGCAATTTGTGCCAGTGGCGCATCAGGTACTGTAACCTATACAATTAATAATTCACCTGCAGGTACAGTCTACTACATTGCAATGGATGGAAACGCCGGATCTAATTGCCATTTCACTGTTTCAGGAAGCAATATTGTTCCGCTTCCAATTGAACTTTTGAGTTTTGATGCCATACTCCAATCACACGACAAAGTTGAACTTAGATGGGTAACATCCTCGGAATTAAATAATAATTTTTTTACTGTTCAAAGAACAGAAGACGGTCTTGAATTTGAAGATATAGGATCACTACCGTCAGCCGCTGTAAATGGAAACAGTTCTACTAATTTAAACTATACTCTTTTTGATAATAATCCTTTACCGGGTGTATCTTATTACAGGCTTAAACAAACTGATTTAAACGGAACCTCATCTTACTCTGCAATTCGTAAAATTACAATTGAACCAAGTGATGAATTAGATCTAACAATTCAGCCAAATCCAAGTGATGTAGAAAATACTCCTTATTTACATTTCAGAGGAAAATCAAACGAAAAAGTTAATGTTGAAATTATTAATTTATCAGGTAGAGTTTTATCTATTAAGGAAATAAATCTTTCTGAAAAAGGAGAGGCGACAATCAATCTGAAACATAATTTACCAGCGGGTGTATATTTCATCTCTGTAACAACCCCCTCTGGCAATAAAGTCACAAGGAAAATGGCGGTAAATTGATCCACATATCACTCCAAAACAGCCATCAATCCTTTCAGCTTAACCATACATTCCTCCCACTCCTTCTCCGGATTAGACAAGTTAGTTATTGCGCTTCCAACACCTATTGAGACTTCCTTAGTCTCAGAATCGTAGATTATAGACCGGATTACAACATTAAAATCAAAATCTCCATTTTCCTCAATCTTTCCAATACTTCCACTGTAAAAGTCTCGTTGAGAATTTTCAAATTCATTAATGAGTTGCATGGCTCTTATTTTCGGTGCTCCTGTCATTGATGCCATAGGAAATGTTGCATTAATGATTTCATCAAAAGAAATATTTTCTACTTGCTTACAACTTACAGTCGAAATCATCTGATGTACCTGTTTAAAAGTATAAACACCGAACAATTCATCAACAGCAACTGTACCACGTGAGGCGATTCGAGACAAATCATTTCTGGATACATCAACAGCCATAACGTGCTCAGATTTTTCTTTATGTGAATTCATCAATTCTTTTTTTAATTCTTCATCTTCCAATAATGAACTTCCTCTGCGCGCAGTTCCCTTTATAGGCTGAGTGATTATTTTGTCTCCTTCTCGTTTCAAAAACCTCTCGGGCGAAGAACACAAAATATAAGTCGATCCAAATTTAGCGAGGCATGAATGAGGTGCCGCGGTTATCTTATGCAAACGAAAAAAAATATCAAAAGGATTGAATGAACTGGTTTCTGCCTTTATTTGAAAACAAAAATTCATTTCATAAATATCTCCCAATTTTATATGTTCTATAATTTTCTCAATAGATTCAATATATTTTTTTTTCTCAGGAAATTTAAAGTTACCAACTACTGTTTTGGTGTCATAACTCAAAAAAAAATCAGACGCAAAACAACCTTTATCTTGAATTGAAAAAAAATTGGAATCCCAGCTTTCATTCAGCGCTTTAGGATACTTAATATATCCAAAACAATTCTTTTTTAACTCTTCCGGACCAAGAACATGGTCTCCCGCAAAATAATTGAATTTGTGTTTATCATTCGGAAAAATGATCCAGTTGTTGAACGGGGTAAACATTTGTCCGTGAAAATTTAGTTGAGAATAATCTTAATTAAAGATTTAACCCAAGTGTCGTTGTCATTAAGACTTTTAACCCACTCAAAATGTTTTCCGCCTGCATGCTCAAAAATCTCCCTATATTCAGTACCTATTTCATGAATTGTTTCGAGGCAATCTGCTACAAATGCGGGGGAAAAAACCAGGAGATTTTTGCAACCATTTTTAGCCAATTCTTCTACCACTTTATCAGAATATGGCTTCAACCATTTATCATCGAGCCTACTTTGAAAGGCTGTTGTGTATTTACCCTCAGGTATTTTCAGCAATCCAACCAGTCTTCGTGTGGTTTCATAACAATTGGCTCGGTAACAATATTGATTAACAGTAGTTATTTTGTTACAACACTCACCAATTTTACAAGTGTTTCTTCCATAGTGCTTTCCCGCTTTGAATATTTGCCGCTCTGGTAAACCATGATAACTGAATAATATATGGTCGAAACTGCTAAAATCTAAATCCTTAACATTTTCTTTCCACGCTTCATAAAATTCCTGACGATCATAAAATTTATTGATAACCTTTAGGGTAGGCGTCACTTCCCAGTTTTGAATACAGCGTAAAAGTTCCTCTACAGCGGTACCTGTGCTGGAACTTGCATATTGTGGATACAATGGTATTGCGATGATTTCACTTACTGACTTACTTCTTAAATTTTCGAGAGCCGATTCAATTGAAGGCTGCTGGTACCGCATTCCCAACTCGACAACAAAATCGTTACCAATTTCAGCCTGTAATTTTTGCTTTAAATTTTTACTGTGAATCATTAAAGGAGAACCCGCATCAGTCCATATCTCCTTGTAAAGCTTTGCAGACTTTCCTGCACGGAAGGGTACAATTATTCCATTTACAAGTATCGTTCGTCCGATCGCATTTATATCAATAACTCTTCTGTCATTAAGGAATTGCGTAAGATATTTTCTTACACTTCCACGGGAAGGATCCTTTGGTGTCCCTAGATTCATCAATAATATTCCACGTTTCATTCCTGAATTTGTTTTTCCAGATTATTGATAAGTTTCTTGAACCCGTTAAAAATCGGTGATAGCCTTTTAGTAACCAACCCAAATGAGGCACCACTCTCTATCATTACCTCACACTCATTAAATAATGCCACTTCTTTTTTCATCTCCAAGTAACCATAACTTGTCTTTATTTTATGTATTATATCTTTTGATTTTTTTCTGTTTTGCTTTACAAGGGAATTTTTTAATTCGGGCAAATCGCTATTTATATTGCCACAAATGGTTTTAAGCAAATCATTCAAAACATCTTTCTTACCTTGAGCTATAGACTCTAACATACCTAACTCTATACCTTTTATTATTGTTTTATTTTTTGAACTTTTCCTGATTTTTAATTCACCTCCACGATCTAACTCAGGCAAAAATTTAATTATTTCATTTACAAGATCATCATTGGTAAATGGTTTATAAATAATACCCGTGAAGCCAACATCCTTACATGCCTTTTCAACTGCAACTGATGAACCGGCAGTTACTGCAATTATCGGAATATTATTTTTTGTCTTTTTTCTTACGGCAGATGTTAGCTGATAACCATCCATGCCCGGCATACTTAAATCTATCAACAATAAATCAAAAGTGTGTGAATTAAATTTTTCAAATGCTTCTTCACCATTTGAGGAAGACACTACTACAGCGCCCTCTTTTTTAAGTATACTTTCTAAAACAAGTATATTTACCCTATTATCATCAGCAATCAAAACCTTGATTCCAGTCAGTCTTTCAGCAGAAACGTTTTCTGTTTTTTGTCTTAAAACACCTATTTGAAACGGCAAGGTAAAAAAGAATGAACTTCCTTTTCCTTCTTTACTTTCAACAAAAATTTCACCACCTTGCAACTTTACAAGATACTGACTGATTGATAAACCAAGACCGGTACCACCATAAAGACGCGCAATTTCTGATCCGCCCTGTTGGAACTCATCAAAGACCGTTTTCAGCTTTTCCTTGTCTATACCAATGCCTGTATCATTTATTTCAAATTTTATATAAGCTTTTTGTTTTACTTTTTTTTCTAGCTCAACCTTTAAATAGACATATCCCTTGTCTGTGAATTTAAATGCGTTACTAAGTAAATTATTAATTACCTGAGAAATTCTTAAACTGTCGCCAACGAGTATTTCAGGTATATTTTTATTATAAGAAAAATTAAATGTCAGATTTTTTTTCTCACATATAACAGAAAATGATGATGCTAAATTTTTTAAATGCTCATACAATGAAAATTCCTGCAATTCAAGTTGAAATTTTTCAGATTTCAGTTTTGATAAATCAAGTAGCTCATTAATCATCTTAACGAGGTGATCTGCAGAGTGAATAATGTTATCTACGTATTCTTTTTGCAAAGAATTTAACTCTGTGTCTGCCAACAATTGTGTAATTCCTGAAATACCCGCGAGTGGCGTTCGGAGTTCATGTGAGATATTGGTCAAAAATTTCTCTTTAATACTTAAAGCTTCCCTTTCGGCTTTTCTTGCAGATTCAAGCTTATCGTTTGCCTTTAGAAGTTTTTTCAGGTTGTGATCTGCAATACTATTAACCGCATCAATTTCAGCTTTTAATTGACCTACGTTATCAAAAAAATGTATAATTCCGATATAAACTCCCGATTTCTCTTTTGATATCAGAGTAACCCTTGCAGTCTGAGAATTTGAGTTTTTCTGAACCAAATCAAAATCTCCGGAAACTATTTTCTTTATTTTACATTCATTAAATAGGCGATTAAACCGCCTCACAGACCCCTTGTTTAAAAAAGAAATAATTCTGTTTAATTGAACATCTTTAGTTTTGAATCCTGTTAACTTCGTAAAAGCGTTGTTTACACCAATAACGACCCCATTTTTATTCAGGCAAAAAAGAGGAATTCTTTTTTGAAGCTTCAAAATTTTTAAGTCATTGCTAACATTTGCCATAGTGTAAATGTAATGATTAAAAAATATCAGTTTTTACTTTTTTTGACTTTAAATTTGAACCAAACTTACTCATGTTTTCAAAAAGTTAAATAAGATGAAGAAAAACAAGGAAATATTTGAATTATTGGAACTAAAATATCATCAATTTAACCGTATTTCATTCATAGAAAATGATCCAATCTCAATACCACACCGCTTTAGTAAGAAAGAAGACATTGAGCTATCTGCATTTTTTGCATCCACTCTTGCTTGGGGTCAACGTATCACAATTATAAAAAATTCAGAAAAACTGATTTCCTGGATGGACAATTCGCCTCATGATTTTATATTGAATCATACAAAAAAAGATTTACAAAAATTCGGCAAATTCTGTCACAGAACGTTTAACGGACAGGATTGTCTATTTTTTATTAAAAGATTAGCGCTTTTGTATAAAAAATACGGAGGACTAGAAAAATCGTTTTCAATCGGACTTAGAACAGAAAGCGAAACCATTGAAAATGCAATCATAAATTTCAGAAAGGCATTCTTTGGAAATGAAAAAAATAACAGGTCTTTTAAACACGTCTCGAACCCTGAAAAAAATTCCTCATCCAAGAGAATCTGCATGTTCCTAAGATGGATGGTGCGCCATGATAAAAATGGTTGCGATTTTGGAATTTGGAAAAAAATAAAGCCGTCGCAATTGTGTTTACCTTTAGATGTTCATACAGGTAATTCTGCTCGTAAATTAGGTTTACTAAAGAGAAATCAAAATGACTGGAAGGCAGTAATTGAAATTACAGATGAACTTAAAAAGTTTGATCCTGATGACCCTGTAAAATATGACTTCGCGTTATTTGGTATGGGAGTTAACTGTGAATTGATTAAGTGACCGAATCTCTTTGATTAATAAAAATTTTCTTCAAGAAAAATATTACTTCACCAGGCTCTTCAAGCACTGACATATGACCAGATTTTTCAAGAACAAAATAGTTATTTTTCAAAATAATTTTTTTTAGTTCCTTCTTAACCGGTGAAGAGTAGACCTGGTCATCAGATCCCATTAGTGAAAAGAAAATTTCCGGATTCTGATGAATTAATTTTCTAAAATCTGATCTGAGCTTCATTCCTTCTAGTGCGGCAATAATTCCCCTAATACATGTTTTCTCGGCAATCTTTATTGCTGAATTCACAGGCTTCTTATTATTTGATATTTGTTTTGGAGAAAACAAATTTTTAATGGCTGAGGTAACATAAATATTGTGATTAGATTTTATTGCGGATATGGCCCTGTCGCGGTCTTTAATTTTTTCTCTTTCATCAGCAAAAGGGATGGAATTTATTAAACAAATACCTTTTACCATTTCAGGATTTTTTTGTGTTAATGATAAGGCCACGTAAGCCCCCATACTGTGTCCCGCAACAAAAAAATCTTTGACCTTTAGTTCATCGCAAACAGCTTTTACACTTTCAGCCATTAACTCCATGGAATGAAAGTAACCTAAATTTTCACTTTTTCCGTGACCCGGTAAATCAATTACTATTACATGAAAATTTTTGGAAAGAGTACGTGTAATCCTATTGAAAATCTTACAAGAACCCAGAAAACCATGCAAC
>JBKCIQ010000043.1:0-12255 GCA_046302135.1 Bacteroidota bacterium
GTTACAATACCATCGTTTACTGTAACTGTTGCATTATTTACAAAATACTGTTGTATGTTGCTGTAATTTTGTTGTCCAAAGTAAGGTGCGGTCCAGGTTAAAATTACAGTAGGTTTCTGACCCGTTTCTATTGAACCCTCAACAACGAGTTTTTGTTCAAAGTCAGGAATTTTCACATCGATATCTTTTGTGCATGATCCTGTGAAAAAAACCGTAATAACTGAAATTGCGGGTATTAAAAATATATTTTTTAAACTGTCCATTCCTAAAATTTAAAATTCCAAGTTACTGATGGTAAAACCGGAAACAACGAAACTTGTTTTGCCGAAACTTTAAAAGTTCCTTGAGTAAAATCTCCTTCACGATCAAAATATATGAAATACGGGTTCATTCTGTTGTAAACATTAAAAACAGAGAATGCCCAGCTGGATTCATAATGTTTACACCACGGCTTAGGCACCTGAATCTTGGAAATATCTTTACCCAACCGAGCATATTTTTTTTCTAGTTTTGCCTTACGTTTTTCAATTTGCTTTTTTCTGTCGGGTGTGTAAGTGGCTGAAATATCCAACCTGTGGTAAGGTTGGAAACGATAACTATTTCTTAATCCAAAAACTGTCATAATATCTCCTTCAAAAAGAGCCAGTGAGTTAGGGAGTGTTCCTGCATTTCCTGTACCATATACCCATATCGTGGAAAAATTCCATCGTTTATTTAAGTCGTATGTTAGTACAACTGAAGCGTCGTGCCTGCGATCGTATTTTGCATAAAACTCTTGACCAAAATTTATATCAGCAAACTGTCGCTTTGTCCACGATAGAGTGTAGCCAATCCAGCCTGTTAACTTTCCTGATCGTTTTTTTACAAAAAACTCTGCACCGTAAGCTCTTCCTTTTCCGAATGTAAAACTGTTATCTGGGTTATCAAAAACATTATCTTGAGGTTGTGCACCATCTTTATATTCGATGAGATTTTGCATATCCTTATAGTAAACCTCAACCGATGTTTCAAAAAGATCGTTATTGAAGTTTTTAAAATAACCCAAGGCATATTGGTTGCCTATTTGAGGTTTGATAATTTCAGTACAAGGCATCCATACATCAGTAGGAAGAGATACAGAAGAAATAGAAGCAAGGTGTATGTATTGATAATTTCTTGTGTAGCTTGCTTTTATTGAGGAACTTTTTGATAAGGTCCAGCGTATTGAGGCGCGTGGCTCAAGTCCATTATAGTCAGCAACTTTTTCTCCATTTTTATATTTAATACTTCCGGTGGTTTGATTGAGTTCGTCTTTTGTAAATCTTGTGAACGGACCAATTTGTGCAAAGTAGCTGAACCTTAAACCGGAATGAATTTTTAAATAATCGGTAATTTCCCAATCATCACTTATGTAAGCCTGGGCGTCATGTGCATAAAGTTTTACAATGTCACCAAAATCAAATTTTGTTTCACCTTGCTTTGCTGAAACATTGGTAGGAATGAAGGTGTGAAAAGTGTAACTCCAACCAAATTTCACATCATGTCTTGTGTTGGCAAACCATGAATAATCCTGCTTTAGATTCCAATCTCTTATACCCGAAAAAAGTTTGAATTCAAAATCGTCTTGATTCGCTCCGAAAGAAAAGTCATAATACGAATAAATTAGTGAAGTGTTAGAAAAAAGTTTTTTATTGAAAATATGATTCCATCTGAAACTTCCTAGCGAGTTTCCCCAAGGTACATCAACATTGAATCCGCGTTCTGAATCGTTAAATCTAAAAACATCTCTTCCGAAATATCCGCTGAAATAAATTTTGTTTTTATCATTAATCAGGAAATTCAGTTTCCCGTTAAGGTCGTAAAAGTGATAACTTGTTCCTGCAAATGGCGAAGACCCCGCTTTAAAAAATGGCTTTATCAGAGCATCAATGTAAGTTCTTCTCATAGAGAAAATAAATGAGGAAGTATCTTTTTTTATTGGACCTTGTACCGTTAACCTTGAAGATATTACTCCAATTCCTCCGTTAACCTCATAACGTTGGTTGTTTCCTTCTTTCATTTGGATATCTAATACCGAAGAAAGTCTGTTTCCGTATTGTGCCGGCATTCCTCCTTTTACGAGTGTTACATTTTTTATAGCGTCGCCATTGAAAACAGAGAAAAAACCCATAAGGTGTGAAGCATTATACACTACTCCTTCGTCCAGCAGAATAAGGTTCTGATCAGGGCCTCCTCCACGAACATAAAATCCGGTCTGTCCATCCCCGGAAGATTTAACTCCAGGAATCAGTTGAATTGTTTTTAATACATCAACTTCTCCCATAAACTGAGGTAAGGTTTTTATTAACTCCATATCGAGGGTAACAGTTCCCATTTGAGTACCACTTACATTTTTATCACTTTTTTCACCTGTAATCTGAACCTCATCCATTTGTATTTCCTGTGGTTTGAGTGAAATATTAATTTGAAGGTCTTTTATCAACTGAATGTTCTTTACTTCGTTACTGTATCCGGTAAAATTGAAAATTACCGTGTAGTTACCTTTTGGTATTGTTATGGAGTAAAAGCCATAATTATTAGTATTGAACGCTTTGTTGATTTCCTTGATGTAGATAGTTGCACCAATCATTGCTTCTCCGTTAGACTGATCAGAAATTTTTCCTGAAAGTGTGAAATTTTGGCTATTTGCAATTGAAGAAATAACAAAAGTCAGGAGCAGAAAAAAAGAAAATCCTCTATTAAAAATTTTTATCACGAACGCGAAGTTCGGTTTTTTGTTTCGGTATAGAAAGATTTTTCGGTCATTAATATTTATTTATCAGTTAATTTTTTGAAAATGGTTATTTTTGTACACGAGCGGTTTATAATCGGGCTGTAGCACAGTTGGTAGTGTACCAGTATGGGGTGCTGGGGGTCGCGTGTTCGAGTCACGTCAGCCCGACGTCAGAAAGCGAAGGAATAAAAGGGAGCTTCAAGTTCCCTTTTATTTTAATTAAAAGTCATTATTTGTCAATCTTTGAAAAGTTCTTTTTAAAATGGTGCAAAAGAAAATCATTCGTATTTTTTTCAAGATAATTTTTGATCATTAGATTTTAACTTTTAATTCGATAGTTTAATTGCTCGTTTTTGATTCATAAATTCTAAACTCTACGCCTCGCTAGAAAAAGGTTTTAAGGTACTCAGCGAGCAACTGGTATTCAGGTGGCTTAGTCTCAGTTTTGAGTAAAAGGAATAACGAAGAGCGTTTTATTTCAGTGTCTCTTTCAACCAACTAAAAAACTCTCTCTGCCAAACAACGGAATTTTGCTCTTTTAATATCCAATGATTTTCATTTGGAAAATAAAGTAACTTACTTTTAATGCCTCTTAATTGTGCCGCCTGAAACGCCTGTAATCCTTGTTCTATCGGAACTCTGAAATCAATTCCCCCTTGTATGATCAACATAGGGCTATCCCACTTTTCTACAAAATTCACCGGATTGAATTCATTGTAACTTTTCTGAATGGCAGGATTATTTTTTTCCCAATATGGACCTCCAAGGTCATGATTTACGAAAAATAATTCTTCCGTCGTGCCATACATACTTCTCCAGTCAAAAATTCCATCATGGCAAATAAAACTTTTGAATCTTTTCTGATGATTTCCCGCAAGATAAAAACAAGAGTATCCTCCGTAACTCGCACCCACACATCCCAATCTGTTTTTGTCAACATAAGTTTCTTTTGCCATTTCATCTATGGCTACCAAATAATCTTTCATGTTTTGCCCTCCGTAATCCATGCTGATCTGCTCATTCCACTCCACGCCATGGCCTGGCATCCCACGACGATTGGGTGCAACAATGATGTAACCGTTTGCTGCCATCAGTTGAAAATTCCATCTGAACGAATAAAATTGTGTAAGCGCTGACTGCGGTCCTCCCTGGCAGTAGAGTAGGGTAGGATATTTTTTGTTCGGATCAAAGTCGGGAGGATAGATCACCCAGGACAATAATTTTTTTCCATCTGTTGCTGTGAAATATTTTTTCTCAATTTTTCCAATCTTAATGCCATTATAAAACTCATCGTTAACATGTGTCAGTTGTTTCATAATTCCTGTTTTCAAATCCACAGAAAAAATTTCAGCGGCATGATTCATATCCGTTCTTTCTACCATCATGCTGTTTCCAATTTGTCCAACAATTGTTCTAACATCAAAATCTCCATTAGTAATTTGCTTAATGCTTTTTTCAGGTATAGGTAATTTATCTTTTGGGCCAGGAACAACAATTTCAAAAAGCTGTTCTGTTCCGTCAATGGGTGCAACAAAAAATATTTTCTTTCCGTCCAACGACCATTTGAATTGATTAACTGTCCCATCCCAACCTTTAGTAATATTTACCGGTATATTATTTATCATTATTACAATATCATTTTTATCAGATTCGTAGCCGTCTGTTTTCATACTGAGAAATGCCATCTGCCCGGCAGATGAAAATGCAGGTTGAACATCATAACCCATCAAACTTTCGGTTAAATTTACTGTAGTTTTAGTTGCTATGTCATAGGAGAAAATATCCGTGTTGGTACTCGTTGCGTATTGTATTCCGTATTTTTTCTTGCAAACGTAAATTACTTTTTTTCCATCGGGACTGAATTGAAAGTCATCATCTCCGCCGAAAGGTTTTTGTGGACAATCAAAAGGTTCATTACCGATTAAGTCTGTGCTGTCAATGGTTTTTCCATTTTTAATGGTGTTGAGAAATATATGATCAAATTTTCCATCTTCCCAGTTGTCCCAGTGTCTGTTGTTGAGTGTTTCGTAAATCATGACATCAGATTTTGGAACATCAGCATAAAAATCTGTTCCGAAAACTTTTTTGATTTTTATTTCATTAACACTGAGTTTGTAATTCCCATCGCTTGTTACTTGATTGTTGTTTAGATAATTTTCGTGATTTTGAATTTCCTGAATATTGTTGTCTTGAGGATTAAGAAGAAAATACTTTCTGTTAGCTTTGTTTTGCTGTAGGTTATATTTTCGCGCACTAAAAACAATTGATTTACCATCTTTAGTGATTCCAATACCCGAAACTTTTCCAAGCTGTACCAATGCTTCAGGAGTTAGTACATCTTGCGCGAAAGAAAATAAAGTTGATGATAAAACTGTAATGAAGAATAATTTTTTCATATTTCTATTTTTTAAAATCTTGAATGTTTAAATGTCGGTTGCAAAATTCAAATTCCGCTTGAATGTTGTTTGAACAGACCAAAATGGTTTTGTGTGATGCAAATTCACGAATCAAATTACCATACCAGTTTATTCCGTTGGAATCTAGGTTACTGCAAGGTTCGTCTAAAAGTAACAACGGAACATTTGATAAAACAGCCAAAGTAATTTTTGCTCTTTGCTTCATACCGCTGCTAAATAGTTTTAGTTGTTTTTCAGTATTATTTTTTCCTAGTCCACTGATTTCACAAATATCTTCAGTTGAAAGTTCAGGATAAAATGATTTGAATTTTTGTTGATGTATTACGGCCTCTCTAAAACTGAAATCTTCAATCAACTCCATATAAGGTGAGGCAAAACTCAGGTATTTATAATGATCTGATTGTTTCAATAATTTTTCCTCAAAACGATATTCAATTTTACCTGATGTTACTTCCTGAAATGTGGAAACGCATTGGAGAAAAGTGGATTTTCCACTGCCGTTTGAACCAAGAATTGCAATTTTTTCTCCTCGAGAAATTTCTAGGCTAATGTTTTTAAAGATCCACTCACTGAGAAAGCGTTTGGAAATATTTTCCAGCTTAATGTTGAGTAGATTTTCTCTCATGAAAAATTATATTCCTCTTATAACACCGTCTTTTGAGTTTCGAATAAAGCTCAGTATCTCTGATTTTACATCGCTTTCAGGTATTTCGGCTTCAACAACCTCAAGGGCTTTACTCATGTTGTGTCCTCGTACGAATAAGGTTCGGTAAATGTCTTCAATTAGCCTTATGGTTTCTTTGTCAAAACCTCTCCTTGACAGCCCCACAGTATTTACACCAATATAAGAAATCGGTTCACGTGCCGCTTTTACGTAAGGTGGTACATTTTTTCTAATTAATGTTGCACCTCCAATAAAACTGTGTGCTCCTATATGAACGAATTGTTGAGCCACTGCAAAACCTTCTAGAATTGCCCAATCATCAATGGTGATGTGTCCACTGAGACCAACATTATTTGCGAGAATTACATTATTTCCAACAATGCAGTCATGCGCAAGATGAACGTATGCCATGATTAAACAATTCTTTCCGATGGAAGTTTTATTTTTATCTATGGTACCTTTGTTCATGGTTACACACTCCCGTATAACGGTATTATCACCTATTTCGGCAGTTGTTGGTTCGTCTTTGTATTTTAAATCCTGTGGTATCGCGCTAATAACGGCACCCGGAAATATCTTTACATTTTTTCCGATTCTTGCGCCATCCATTATTGTAACGTTCGGTCCAATCCATGTATCATCTCCAATCTCTACATCTCCATAAATTGTTGAAAATGGTGAAACGGTTACATTATTTCCGATTTTTGCTTTTGGATCTATGTGTGTTAACTGATGAATCATTATTAGGCAGGTTGGGTTTCTTTTTTATTTGTATTTACATTTCTGACTTTAACAAGTTGCGCCAACATATCTGCTTCAGCAACCACCTTTCCGTTAACGTAAGTTCTGCCGAGCATGTGACACAAACCTCTTCGCACGGGCTCCAGTAAATCTAACCTGAAAATTAATGTATCGCCCGGAACTACTTTTTGTTTGAATTTCACTTCATTCATTTTTAAAAAATAGGTCTGATAATTTTCAGGGTCAGGATAGAGTTTAAGGCACAGAACACCTCCTGTTTGTGCCATCGCTTCCACAAGTAATACTCCCGGCATTACAGGTTCATCAGGAAAGTGTCCGGTAAACCAATATTCGTTCATCGTAACATTTTTCATTCCGATGACATAATTTTCATTTATCTCTAAAATTTTATCTACCATCAAAAAGGGTGGACGGTGAGGTAAAATTTTCATGATGTCCATGGTGTTGTAAACCGGAGGCTTTGATAAATCAACCTTAGGAACGTCTTTATCTATTTTTTCCTTTTTAATTAATTCCTTTATTTTCTTGGCGAATGCTGTATTACCTGCATGTCCTGGTCTCGCGGCAAGTACATGTATCTTCATCAGTTTACCTACAAGTGCAAGGTCTCCAACTATATCTAAGAGTTTATGCCTTGCAGGCTCGTTAAAAAATCTAAGCTTGGTGTTGTTGAGTACGCCTCTTCCTTTAACTTCAACATGTTCTTTTTTGAAAACCTTTTGAAGGTGCTTGATTTTATCATCTGAAATTTCTTTGTCGACCATCACAATTGCATTATCCAAATCACCACCCTTGATCAAATTTCTTTCCAACAAAGCTTCTAATTCATGCAAAAAAACAAATGTCCTGCATGATGAAATCTCATTTTTAAATTCATTCAGGCTATACATACTCGCGTGTTGCGTTCCTAGAATCTCGGAATTATAGTCAACCATAACTGTAATTCTGTAAGTATCCTGTGGAACAGCTAGCATTTCAACTTTTTTTACCGGATCTTCATAACTCAGTATGGATTTCAATTCAAAATATTCTCTTTCTTCGTTTAATTCGGTAACACCGGCTTTTTCAATAGCTTCTATGAACTTTATGGAACTTCCATCCATTATAGGCATTTCTGGTCCTGTAACCTGAATCAGACAATTATCTATATCCATTCCGATAAGAGCGGCTAAAACATGCTCTGTAGTATGAATCTTAACTCCATTTTTTTCAAGTGTTGTTCCTCTCGAAGTATCAGTAACCAGGTCGGCATCTGCTTCTATTATTGGGTTTCCTTCAAGATCCATTCTTTGAAATTTGAACCAATGATTAGCAGGAGCTGGTAAAAAAGTTAATGTAACAGGTTTACCGGTGTGCAGTCCGTGTCCCGAAACTGAAATAGCACCTGCAATCGTTTTCTGTTTTTCTGATATTGATTCCATGAATAAAAATGGTTTCTATGTCCTTTATGCTCAAAAATAACTTTTTTATTTAATCGATTTTAGATTTTATAAACTGTTTTTTGACTAATTATTAAAGGATTTGTTATTATGCTTATTAATTGATTAATTTTCATCATTAAAATTAATTCATGTCTAAAGTAGGTAATGTATTTGTTACTGATGAAGAGATAGCAAGTGAGTTTCAACGTAGCACAGAAAGGTTTCACGTTATTGCGTGCTGGATAGGAATAGTTTTGAATTTGGTCTGGTTTATAAGTGATTATTTTGTTCTGCCAAATTACTGGTTAATTTTTATTGAATGGAGAGCGGCAGTTTCGGCTGTTGCCTTGGTTGTTCTTCTTTTTAGAAAAAAAATTTCCCTTTCAATATATCATTGTTTGTTTATCCTGGTATTGGGTATTTCAATTCAGAATTCTTACATGTGGAGTGTGATGGATGCAGAACACATGAAACAACATACATTCGCTTACATTGCTTTGTTCATTGGGGCAGGCATGTTGGTTTTGTGGGAGTTCTATTACTCAGTTATTTTGATGGTGTTAACACTTATTTTTAATTTTCTGTTTTTCTATCTGAACCAAACAAGCATAAGTTTTGGTGAATTTATGATAGATGGTGCGATGCTTACTTTTTCAGTTGGAGTTTTTTGTATGTTTTTGATTCGCTCTAGATATAGACTCACTTTAACGGAAATAAAGAACAGGCTTGGACTTGCAAGAAGTAAAGAAATAATCGAAAAAGAGCATGCCGTAGTGATTGAACAAAAGCTTAAGATTGAAACTCAGAAAAATTTATTGGAAGAGTTCAATAAAGAAGTAACTGATAGCATCAATTATGCGAAGAGAATTCAGTCTGCATTAATACCTACTGAGGATGAATTTCTCAAATATTTTAAGGAAAGCTTTGTTTTCTTTAAACCAAAGGATATTGTTAGTGGAGATTTTTATTGGATAAAGGAAGTCGATAATAAAATATTTTACGCAACTGCCGACTGTACTGGCCATGGTGTGCCTGGAGGTTTTATGACAATGCTTGGTCTTTCATTTCTCGATGAAATAGTAAAGGTTCAAGAGATTTATGAGCCTGAACTCATACTTAACAGGTTAAGAGAAAAAATAATTGATACTTTGAAACAAACGGGACAGGTTGGTGAGAACAAGGACGGAATGGATATCGTAATTTGTGTATATGACGTTAGTAGTAAAAAATTTAGTTTTTCAGGTGCGAATAATTCACTTTATCAAATAAATCCTGATTCGGATGATTTACTTGAATTCAAACCTGACAAACAGCCATGTGGTTTTTACCACGCAGCAAAACCATTTACAAAAGTTGACATTCAGGTTGCAAAAGGCAGCATTTTCTATTCTTTTACTGATGGATACGCTGATCAGTTTGGAGGGCCTAAAGGAAAAAAATTTAAATACCGCCAGTTGGAAGAAATATTAAACACCAATAAACATCTTCCATTCAGTCAACAGAAACAGATTTTAAAAGATTCTATTTATGCGTGGATGACAAATAGATATCCTCAGACAGATGATATGCTTATTGTTGGAGTAAAAATTGATCAGTAACTTACTTTTACATACTGATATTTCTCGAAGACTCTCCTTCTTTTAACGGAATCATTTTTATACTTTGGTCCAGAAACAACGCTCGAAATTTTAAATTTAATTTTTGCCGTGTTAACTCCTTTTTTGTTAAGCTGATATACGATTAAATACTTCATGTTGTCTGCTCTCATTCTTGCGAGTTTGATGTTTCCACCCGCCAGGCGTGTTGGAACTCTTGAAGCAGAGCTGTTTATTTTTATTTCCAGTTCCGGATTTTCTTTTACTCTTTCAGTCAATTCCTTCATAAACCTTGTGTAGTTTGGATTTGCATTCGCGGCAACCCTATTGTATTCGAAATAATGCGTAAATACTCCCTTAATAGAATCCTTAACATTATATGTGTCATTGTTTTTCACAACAATGTCGTCTTTATCCCCTTGTAAATAGATCGACTCTTTTATCATGGAGTTGGCCTTTACATTGTTGGTGTTAATTTTCTTTTCGCGACTCACTGTATTTCCCTTAGAAGCAGTAATTATATATTCGTTGTTTAACGATAGGTTTATTCCGGATACCACACCTTTATCGTTAGCAATATATTCGGTGATTTTACCATTTTTGTTTTTTAAAGTAAGTTTTGCGTTCTTAATTGGTTTTTTATCTTTTTTGTTATTGAATACATTTACATACATGTATATTTTTCTACCGATAATACTATCCGCTATTCCAATGTTCTTCAAAGATATTTCACGGTGAATATTATCATAAGTAAGTTCATCATTGGCAGGAACTTCCTCTCTTAAAAATTCTTTATTGTTGTATAAATAAGAGAAAATGTATTTTTTATTTGGATCAAGAATCACTGAAAAATTTCCATTTTCTTGAGGCAAATAAATTCCAATCAACTTATTCGTTTCCATATCATAAACATTAACAGAAATTCCTGGCGGAAGCGAATCAGTATCAAATTTTCCGGTGAACAGTACCATATGTTTGTCTCTATCCAGTAGGTTACCAAGTTTCACCATGTAAATGTCTTGCTCACCATAACCTTTTAGGTCCTCGTGTGAAGATGAGTAATATGCTCTTTTTCCGTCTACCGATACCATGTAAAAATCATCATCATCAGTTGTATTTATCGGGTAGGGTAAGGTTTCAATTGCTCCGAACTTTCCTGCGCTGTCCAACTTACTTAGGCATACATCAAATCCGCCCATGCTGTTGTGGCCAATGGAAGAAAAGAAAAAATCCTCGCCATTAGGATGAATCCAAGGCGATTCTTCATCATATTTTGTATTAATGGATGGACCTAGATTTTCAGCCATACCCCAACGATCATTGATTTTTCTACTTCGGTAAATGTCCTTTCCTCCAAAACCACCGGGTTTATTACTTACAAAATATAATGTGTTTCCGTCAGGTGAAAAGCATGCGCTTGTTTCCCATTTTTTCGAGTTGATTTCATTACCAAATGCCACAGGTACACTCCAGTCTGTTCCATCCCAATTAGAGTATAAAAGGTTGCCATCTCCCTTATCATCACGGTAAATAACCATTGTTTTACCATCGTTAGACAAGGCCACTAATCCGTCATGAAAATTTGAATTGATGTTTTGAGAAATAGATTTAGAGTTAGTCCAGGTGCTATCTTCTTTCAAATAAGACACAAAAACGTCTTCAAAATACTGATCGTTTATTGTTTTATAGTTTTCTGCGGCACCGGTTGTTCTGTTTCCTGCATATGTAAAGAGTAACATTTTCTCGTCAGGTGAAAGAAGAGGAGAAAGCTCAAAGCCATCAGAGTTTATTGAGTCTCCAAGATTTACGATTTCAACTTTAAATGGCTTCGAACATTTTTCTATGGCTGTGTAGGTCATCTTCTTATGGAAATTTACCAGATCGATTTCCTCCTTGTATTTTTTTGGGTTAATAAATGAGGTATACTTTTCGTACATTTTTAATGCATCCTCAAACTTGTAACAAAGATGATAGGCTTGCGCAAGGTAAAAATATGCCATGGTTGGTGCGCTCTTCTCCATGGGATCTTCATCATTATAATTGAGGTCAATATCTTTGATTGACCTTTCAAGATAGTTTATGGCCAAATGCTTACTGGTAGGATGTTTTAAATAACAACAACCAATCATGTAATTGAGGTTCGAACCGGTGGAATCAATTTGATAGGCATTCAAGAACTGCTTCAATGCCTGAACATAGGTTTCCTCCAAATACAAAAGCTTTCCTTCAGACATAAACCAACGATAAGAATTCTTATCCTGGGAATGAAGCAATGATAATGCGAGGGCAAAAGTACTTATGAGTATTAGTTTTTTCAATCAAATCTTAAGTATTATACTTATTTGAATAATTTTTATTTAAAGGTTTAGGTCTTGAGAACTATTAAACATAAAATTAAGCTCGATAAGTTACAAAAATAGAAGAACAAATTAGTTGGTTTTTTCGGTTAACTCACTTTTGTAAACACCTCTGTGTTAATTCAAAATAACTCAAAAAATTTAAAATCTAAGTTCAAGTTATAAGTGCAATTTTTTCCTGTAGTACTTGGTTAGGTGTTAAGTAATTAAATTTTCTTACTGGCCTGTTGTTTATTTTTTCTTCAATTTGTTTAACCATGTTTTCCGTTACAAAATTAAGATTTGTT
>JBKCIQ010000044.1:0-2675 GCA_046302135.1 Bacteroidota bacterium
AATGAATGTTGACTTAAAAAATTATGTCTTTTATCCATGTCAAAATTTTTGTGTCGCAAATGTCGTAATAAATTTTAAGATAGTTTGACAAGATTATTTTAAACATTAAATATTCTTGTATCTTCCTAACATTTTAGAGATCTGTTACATTTATTACTACAATCTATTATTAGGTGCTAATTTCTATGTCTAGTTTTAAGCACCTTTTCAGATATTGAATCATTCCAAATGAGGAACTTTACAATATTGCTGTGTACATTGGAATTTATTTATGTAGTGGAAATTACCAGGAGAGATGCAAAAAATCATTTAACAAATCTAAGTTTGATTTTCAAAAAATTAGAAATAAAAACTCTCATTTTCTAACGAGTGTGCAAATAACAATTAAGTGGTTTTTTTATGGATAATGTTGGACGTGAATTGATAAAAAAAGAACCTTACTTCCCGATACAAAATCTGCTAAAAATATTCGCTAGCAATTCATCTGAAGATACTTCTCCTGTAATTTCTCCAAGCAGATTTAACGCATGGCGTATGTCCATTGCAAGTAGTTCTCCCGATATGTTTTTTCCCAAACCATCACGAACTTTATAAAGTGATAAATTGGACTTACGCAATGCGTCTACATGTCTAGAGTTGGTAACTACTGTTTCCGTAACCTGAATTGCTCTTTGATCAAACAATGTAACTAATTTAGATTTTAAATCATCAATAAATAACTTTTCTTTAGCAGAGATGAAAATCAAATTTTCATATCCTTCAAATTCTTTTCTCAAATATTCCAGATCTTCTTCATCGATTTTATTCGCAACAATCAACAATTGTCCGTTTTTTAAATGATTACGAATTTGGTCTATTTCTAAATCTAAGTCCGCACTGCTCATTGCGTGTGCATCGAAAACGTAAAGAATAATCGCTGCATTTCCAATTGTTTCTAATGCTTTATTTACTCCTATTCTTTCAATTTTGTCCTGTGTATTGCGGATTCCTGCAGTGTCAATAAACCTATATAAAACTCCCTCAACCCTTAATTCATCCTCGATGGTATCTCGTGTCGTTCCCGGAATTTCAGATACAATTGCACGTTCATCATCTAGCAAAGTATTGAGTAATGTTGATTTACCTGCGTTTGGTTTGCCTACAATTGCAACCGGTATCCCATTTTTTATAACGTTGCCGAGCTCAAATGATTCTATCAATTTTTCCAATACCTGTTGTATTTGAATTATGAGATTTTTTAAATCCTCCCGATTTGCAAATTCAACATCCTCCTCAGAAAAATCTAACTCTAATTCAATCAAAGACGCGAAATCTATTAGGTTACTTCTCAAGGTTTTTATTTTATTCGAAAACCCTCCGCGCATTTGTTGCATAGCAACCTGATGTGAAACACCGGAATTTGATGCAATCAAATCAGCAACCGCCTCTGCCTGCGATAAATCAAATTTTCCGTTTAAAAAAGCACGAAGCGTGAACTCACCCGGATGTGCAGGCCTGCAACCTGTTTTGTAAAGTAATGAAAGAATTTGCTGTTGAATATATTCGGAACCGTGACAAGATATTTCCACCATGTTCTCTCCTGTATACGAACGTGGAGATTTAAAAACTGACATCAATACTTCATATATAATTTGATCTTCGTTGGCAATTTGACCAAAGTGAATGGTGAAGCCTTTTTTAGAACTTAAGTCTTTATTTTTTCCGCTTTTATCTTTAAAGATTGAATCAGCAATTTTAATAGAATCAGTTCCTGTTACTCTAATAACAGCAATTGCACCAACGCCATGTGGAGTCGCGAGTGCTGCAATGGTGTCTTTGTCACCGAAAATCATGTTACAAAAGTAATCAATATAAAATGAAGTCTAAATTTGGTTTTCCTTTGATTACAATTTCAATAACTTTGTGACAATAAGTTTTTTATCATGGAAAAATATGATTTGATTGTTATAGGTGGTGGACCTTCCGGTTACGCCGGAGCTATGCGTGCAATAGATTTCAGGAAGAAGGTTTTGCTTATAGAGAGAAATAAAATTGGTGGTGCAGGAGTTTATGATGGAGTTTTAAGTTCAAAAACAATGTGGGAACATTCCATGAAAGTGAAAACAATCAGAGAAATGAATCCGTCTTTTAATATGGATTTCTCTACTGTTAAAGACGTAGTGAATGCCGCAATTTTTGAAAGAAAGACACAAATGACATCTCATCTTGAGTTACTTGAACATGCTATAGAAAAGAATCTTTTCCAATTTGAAAAGGGGAATGCTAAATTTTTAGATAAAAATAAAATTGAGATCACAGATGAGTCGGGTAATAAAAAAATTGTTTGGGGAGAATATATTCTAATTGCAACCGGAAGTCGCCCTCGTTATTTACAAAATATTCCTATTGATGAAAAAACAATAATCACCTCAGACGGAATTAAAAACATTGAACAATTCCCAAAAAGTATGGTCGTGTTGGGTGCCGGGGGTATTGGTTGTGAGTTTGCAACTATATTTTCAAATTATGGGCAGACTAAAGTTTACCTAATAGACAAAGCTGACCGTATACTTCCCTTTGAAGATGAAGATATTTCTGAAACTGTGACTGAGAATTTACGGGATAACGGTGCGGTAGTGCATCATGGTGCTTCTTTAGTTAGAATGGATATTGTAAATGGAAAGGTAGAATACGAG
>JBKCIQ010000045.1:0-8495 GCA_046302135.1 Bacteroidota bacterium
ATTGTAACTGATGCAAATGGTTGTAAAGCAACAAAGAGCATATATGTTGAGGAACCGGACCCGTATTATATTTCTTTTACATCACTACTTCCGCCTTGCGGATCTAACAACGGTGCTTTGACTGCAAATATACTTGGTAATAGCGGTCCATATTATTTTGTTTGGAATAATGGGGTAAGTACAGCATCTAATTCAGGTATTACTGCGGGTATTTACAATTTGATTGTTGTAGATTCCAAAGGTTGTTTAAAGCAGGCATCTGCTGTACTCAATAATCAGTTTGCACCAATAATTTCAATTGATTCTGTACTTCCGCTTAATTGTAACTCCGGAGGTGCCTCCATTTATATTTCAGGATTTGGAAATAACTTAACTTATAATTGGTCAAGCGGGTCAAGCAATTTTAATACTCAAGACATTACAGGTATAGGTGCAGGGAGTTATTCAGTTACAGTTACAGATTCAATCGGATGTAAGGCGTCAAGAATTGTAGATATTATCGCAGTTCCGCCAACAGAAAATCAAATTTGCATTGTAACAGTAGACACAAATACATTCACAAATAAAGTTATTTGGGAAGAAGTTGCTCAACCGGGTATTGCTTACTACAATATATACAGAGAGAGTTCTCTTGCCGGGCTCTATTATCTCGTTGGAAATGTTGATGCAGATTCTTTACATGAGTACATTGATCCTGTAGCAGACCCTTCCATTAAGCCTTGGAGGTATAAGATTTCGGCTGTTAATGACTGCGGCGAAGAATCTGAGAAGAGCGATTTCCATAAAACAATTCATCTCACAGTAAACAAAGGACTGACAGATTCGGTTTATAATCTTATCTGGGATGACTATAAAGGCCAGTCTGGATATTCTAGCTTTTACATTTGGAGGTACAAAAATACTACAGGATGGGAAAAAATTGACAGTGTTTCCTCTTTGGACCATAGTTACACAGATAATGTAATGGGATATAGTCAGCTTACCAATTTGTATTATAACATTGAAGCCGGTCCACTCCCGATCTGTGATCCTTCAAGAGGAGTAATTAACACCACTAGATCCAACATAAAACAAATCATTGGTAATCCTTGGATTGATTCACTTGTGGGATTAACAGATGCTCACTTATTTCAGAATTTTAATGTGTTTCCAAATCCATCGAAAGGTTCATTTACTATTAGTGGGCTAAAGGAAAATTCCAAACATCAAATTTTAATCCGTGATCTGACAGGAAAATTAGTTTATGAATTTGAAATAACAGGAAGTAGTGAATCAATTCATCTTGAGACTTTATCTAATGGAGTTTATTTCTTAGAAGTTGAATCAATCAATAAAAAACTGGTTAGGAGAATAATAATAAACAGGTAAGGCTAAAACGAAATAATAAATTTTCCTTTACCTGATTCCAGGTCACCAAGCAAATGAGTCCCAATTCTTATTCGCTTTAAGCCTTTTACTTCTCTGCCGCATTTATGACTCATTCTACGGATCTGTCTGTTGAGGCCCTGAGTTAATATGATTCTGAATGATCTTTTACCTGTAAGAATTACTTTACACGGTTTGGTGGTTTGACCAAGAATGAAAACTCCACTACTCATTTTATGACAAAATAATTCATCAATTTCGTCATCAACCTCTACCTCGTATTCCTTCTCCATACCCGTATGCATAACTGTCCAAGCGGTATCACCATCATCTGTCATAAGCAATAAACCTTCAGATTCTTTGTCAAGTCTTCCTGCAGGGTAAAGCTTCATGCCTTCTGGAATAAATGCCATCAAATTGTTTTTAATTTCCGGATTGAGTGTGCATTCAATACCCCTTGGCTTATTGAGCAGATAATAATTGAATGTTTTTTTATGACGGATTATTTTGCTTTCAACTTTTACCTCAGCGTTTTTATCAAGGAAAATGTTTTCCCTTACAATAACTCCATTTACTTCAACTTCACTGTTGTCTATTAATTCCTGAGTTTTTTTATAGCTGATGTTTAACTCATGAACCAAAAAATATTTCAGCTTTTTGGAAAATGACAATGGAAAATATTTTTATTTCTTTTTGAAAAGCGGAACTGTACTGCAGGGTTCGCCATACATGATGCTTTTCGCTACCGGTTTAAGTAGTCTCGTTAACTCCACATAGGCAGATTTTGGTACAGGAAGATTCCCACATCCTTTAATCACTATTCTCGCATCGCGGTACTGTTCAATGTTTAATTTTTGTAAACGTTCATAATACAGGGTAGTTTCCAAATTCTCTAAGTTGCCGAAAATTATTTTTTTAGCATGAGGTTCAAGATGTATTGTCAGTAACATATAAGCCCATGTTGGAATTATTGCGTCTGCAGAACAATAAATTGCAATAAATTTGTTTTGATATTTTTCCCAGCTTTCATTCTTAATGTATTCTCTAAAATCTTTTTCCCTCAAAATCAAACCTTGGAACAAATGGTCCTTTATATCGATGAGTTCCCTTTCACCTTCATGATAAAAATCCTCCAAATCAATTGTTATCAATCCGCTTTGCGCAACCTTGTTTACTATCTCTTCACTCATCTTAGTTTTTTAATTATTCTATGGGAGTAAAAAGAAACCAGGCATCAAGATTAGATGCCGCAACCTCTT
The DNA here is from genome assembly GCA_046302135.1 of Bacteroidota bacterium. Taxonomy (GTDB): domain Bacteria; phylum Bacteroidota; class Bacteroidia; order B-17B0; family Aurantibacillaceae; genus AM-1111. The sequence continues at coordinate 2,625 of JBKCIQ010000045.1, forward strand.
TTCTCCCAACTGTAAAAAAATAATCATCTTGCTTTAATGAAAAATACGCCTGATCGCTTCCTGTACTTCCCTTGTAAAATGATTTAACCTGATTTCCGTTTTGATCAATAATAACACACATCATATCTTCTCCGTTTCCATAATTCCCATTGCCTCTGCCTGTCAAAACAAACCTATCTTCAGACATTTGCAGTAAATGTTCTGCTCCGTCATGTTGTGGCGAACCATAATTCTTTTCCCAAATTGTCGTACCTGTTCCTGAAAATTTTACTGCGTAAAAATTATGTTCCGGGTGTCCGAAACCTGCTGTGTGGCCTGCCAGCATGAAGTTACCATCCGATAGACAAATTATGTTTTTCGATTCTTCATATTCGTTTGTACCAAATGTAAATTCCTTTATAGAATCGAGATTAGAATTTATTTCTAAAACGTCAATGTCAGCATTTCCATTTTTGTCTGTTCTTCCGCAGAGAAAAAAATTCCCATCGGGTTTACGAATTATTTTGCCATAACCCTGCACGCTATTGTCGCCATATGTTTTGTAGGTTAGCAAATTACCACTTGCATCTAATTTAAGTACCACATGGTCGAGAGACCCTGCGCCGAAACTTTGGGTAGAGGCCGCTAACAAGTAAGTGTTGTCCTCAAGCTGAACGGCATTAAAACAAAAATCTGCATTTTGTCCCCCATATTTTTTTTCCCATTCTAGCATACCGGTTGAGCTCAATTTTATAGCCCAAGAATCTTCTGCACCAATAGTTCCTGAGAAAGTATGTCCTGTTAAAAGGTATCCTCCATCATTGGTCTTTAAAATAGATTTTAAAAAATCATCACCACTTCCGCCAAAAGTTTGTTGCCAAATCACATTGCCCTTTGTATCAGAATTTACCAACCAGCCGTCAAATCCCCCTGCACCGGCGCCATTAGTGTAACCTACGCACATCATTGTTCCATTGTTACTCACTACAGCTTCGCTGATCATATCCGTAGAGTTTGTTCCATAGGTGTTTTCATATTCAGGTTTAACCTCAGGAATGATGGCTACATCTTTTTTACAGGATGAGATGAAAATACCTGTAGTGAAAAATGTAAATAAGATTTTTGAATTTATTTTCATCAGGCGGCAACGGTTTTATTTTCTGTAACAATATTGTCTAAAGTATCCAATATTTGGTTTAGATCATCACAAGTTACAAGTTTATGCCTTGTAGCTTTAAAATTATTAATTCCTTTGAAATAATTCGCATAATGCCTACGCATTTCTATTATTCCAAGTCTTTCTCCTTTCCATTCGCAGGATTTGAGCAGGTGTGTTTTGCATACTTGTGCACGTTGCTCAATTGTAGGAGGCGGTAAATATCCTCCGGTATTAAGAAAATGTTTTACCTCATTAAAAAACCAAGGGTTACCAATTGCAGCTCTTCCAATCATTACTCCGTCAACTCCATAGCGATTTTTCATTTCAAGGGCCTTTTCCGGGGTGTCAATATCTCCATTTCCGAAAACCGGAATCTTCATCCTTGAATTGTTCTTAACTTCGCCTATCAGTGTCCAGTCGGCATTGCCTTTATACATTTGTGTCCTAGTTCTTCCGTGTATACTTATAGCGGCAACACCAATGTCTTGCATTCTTTCTGCTACCTCAACAATATTTTTTGTTTGGTCGTCCCAACCCAATCTTGTTTTAATGGTAACAGGTAAAGAAGTAGATTTAATCACCGCTTTAGTTAGACGAACCATCAAATCAATGTCTTTTAGAACTCCTGCTCCTGCTCCTTTGCAAACTACCTTTTTAACCGGGCAACCGAAATTAATATCAAGTAAATCCGGTTGTGTTGCGTCTACAATTTTTGCTGAAATGGCCATTGCCTCCTCGTCACCTCCGAAAATCTGTATACCTACGGGACGTTCATAATCGAAAATATCAAGTTTTTTTTTGCTTTTGATTGCATCCCGGATTAACCCTTCACTGGAAATAAATTCAGTGTACATCAAATCCGCACCGTTTAGTTTGCATACATATCTAAATGGCGGATCGCTTACATCCTCCATAGGAGCAAGTAACAAGGGGAACTCTCCCAGTTCAATATTTTTTATTCTAACCAATGCGTTTACAAAATTTTATCTTTGCAAAGATATTGAAAAGCACAATCATGGAGGATATGTTTAAAAGCAAAAAGGGAGTTCCTGTTTGGGTCCAAATTTCCTTCCTTTTGTTATGGGTTGGTGGAATTGCTTCCCTATCTGCTTTGGGAGCAGGTGATTCATCGGCCGATGCAAGCCTTAGTTCGCTAATGACACCTTCAATCATAAGGTTACTTATTGTTTTTCAGGCTATATTGGTGTTTTTTCTTCCGATTGTATTTTTTATATTTCTTTTAAGGCAATCGGGTCTTTCATTCCTTACCCTAGGTAAAAAGCCAACTTTGAGATGGATTTTGTTTGGTGTACTCGCAATGTTAGCCTGCTTTCCTTTAGTTTCATGGACCGGCGAAATCAATTCTCTAATCAAACTTCCTATTGCATTTTCCGGCCTAGAGAATTGGATGAAGTCAATGGAAAATCAAAGTTCAAATACATCTGAAATCCTTCTTAATGATAAAAGCGTTTTAGGATTGATTTTAAATTTACTCACGATTGCTTTTACTGCAGCTTTTAGCGAAGAACTTTTTTTCAGGGCCTTGCTACAACAAACCTTAACAAAAACCAAGCTTAATTATCATATAGGAATCTGGATTGCTGCCTTTGTATTTAGTGCCATACATATGCAGTTTTATGGATTTTTTCCAAGGCTTTTACTTGGTGCGGTTCTAGGATATCTTTTTTATTATACAGGCAGTATATGGGTCAGTATAATTGCTCATTTCCTTAATAATGCATTCGTTGTTGTGTTAGGTTTTTTCTCAGGAGATAATGTTAATTTGAATCCGCTTGAAAAAAGTAAGGATGAACTCGATGTCTCATTCGGGTGGCCGCTTGCATTATTGAGTTTTGTACTTATTTTTTGCTTGTTCTTTATTATGAATAAAAATTTCAAAAAAGAACAATCGGATGAAATGGCTTCTCAGGTGTAAGGTCTTTTTTCAATTTTTTTTAAACTCAAGATTCTCAGATTCAAAAATACTTAACTTAGATACATAAAATTTAAAATCATGTGTGGTATTGTAGGATACATAGGGACCAAAGAAGCTTATTCGATAATCATAAAAGGTTTGCATCGCCTTGAATACAGAGGATATGACAGCGCCGGAATAGCTTTGATAAATGGGAATAATTTAAATCTGTATAAGTGTAAGGGTAAGGTTTCTGATTTGGAAAAATTTGCAGAGCAGAGTGATCTTGGTGGCTCAATCGGCATAGGGCATACGCGCTGGGCAACTCATGGTGAACCTAACGATATCAATGCACATCCACACAGAAGTCAGTCTAAAAATCTGGTAATGATTCATAACGGAATCATTGAAAATTATTCTGCCATAAAAGAAAATCTTAGTAAGAGAGGGCATAAATTTGAAAGTCAAACGGACACCGAGGTTTTAATTCATCTGATTGAAGATATTCAGAAGAAAGAAAAATTAAAACTCGGACGTGCTGTAATGGCAGCGTTGAAACAAGTTGTTGGAGCTTATGCAATTGTGGTGATGGATAAGAATAATCCTAATGAACTGATTGCGGCAAAGAAAGGCAGTCCAATGGTCATTGGTATAGGTGAAGATGAGTTTTTTGTTGCCTCAGATGCATCTCCTATTGTTGAGTACACAAAAAATGTTGTTTATCTTGAGGATGAAGAGGTGGCGTTTCTCACTAGGGGAGAGGAGTTAAAAATTAAAACAATTAAGAACAAAGAGATAACGCCTTATGTACAGGAACTTGAGATTGAGTTGGAGGCAATTGAAAAGGGTGGTTATGATCACTTCATGATGAAGGAAATTTATGAGCAACCGAGGAGTATTCAGGACAGTATGAGGGGGAGATTAAACGCTTCAAAAGGTATTGTTCAGTTAGGAGGTATTTTGGATCACGAAGCTAAATTTATACACGCCAAACGTATTGTTTTTGTAGCATGTGGAACGAGCTGGCATGCCGGTCTTGTAGGAGAATATTTATTTGAAGATCTTGCAAGAATACCTGTTGAGGTGGAATATGCTTCAGAGTTCAGATATAGAAATCCTATCATTTATGAAGACGATATTGTAATTGCCATTTCTCAGTCAGGCGAAACAGCAGACACCTTAGAAGCGATTAAATTGGCAAAGTCAAAGGGAGCAACATTAATCGGAATTTGCAATGTTGTAGGATCTTCAATACCTCGTAATACACATGGGGGTTCTTATACTCATGCAGGGCCTGAAATTGGAGTTGCCTCTACTAAAGCATTTACCGCTCAGGTTACTGTACTAACATTGATGGCACTTCACGTTGCCTATAAGAAAGGAACTCTTTCACAGAGCCGCTATAGGCAGTTGCTTTATGAATTGGATTCGATTCCCGGTAAAGTTGAAACGGTGTTAAAACTTAATGATTCTATTAAAAATATTTCTGATATTTTTAAGGATGCCCGTAACTTTCTATACCTTGGAAGAGGTTACACATTTCCAGTTGCATTAGAAGGCGCGCTTAAATTGAAGGAAATCTCTTACATACATGCTGAGGGTTATCCGGCTGCTGAAATGAAGCATGGTCCTATAGCCTTGATAGATGAGGAAATGCCTGTAGTATTTATCGCAACCAAAGGTGCCAATTATGAAAAAGTGGTGAGCAACATGCAAGAGGTTAAGGCACGTAAAGGAAAAATAATTGCAATTGTTACCGAAGGCGATCATGATGCTAAAAAAATTGCTGATTATTCAATTGCTATTCCTGAAACAGATGAATCACTTGTTCCTCTGCTGGCAGTTGTTCCGCTTCAGTTGCTTTCTTATCATATTGCGGTGATGCGTGGCTGTAATGTTGACCAGCCAAGAAATCTTGCTAAAAGTGTCACTGTTGAATAATTACTATTTAGTATAAGTAGAATATAAATTTTTATCGGTTTAATATTCTTTGAATATATTTCCCGAGAATATCGAACTCAAGATTAACCACGTCTCCTTTTTTCAAAAATTTGAAACATGTGTTTTCGAAGGTGTAAGGTATGATATGAACTGAAAAAGTATTTTTCTCAGATTTCACAACAGTTAAACTCACTCCATTTACACAAATACTCCCTTTTTCAACCGTGATATTTTTAGATTGATTGGAGTACTCAAATTCGAATTCCCAGCTTCCATTTAAATCCTTAACAGAGTTGCAGATTGCTGTTTCATCAACATGTCCTTGCACAATGTGCCCATCAAATCTTCCATCTGCCTTTAGACACCTCTCAAGGTTAATTTCTTCTCCAACTTTTAATTTTCCTAAGCTTGTTCTTTGAAGTGTTTCACTGATTGCAGTCACTTCATAACTATCTTCATGCAGAGCACTAATTGTTAGGCATACTCCATTATGACAAACACTCTGATCAATTTTGAGTTCAGAAACGAAAGGACAAGTAAGCGTAAAAATTTTATTACTTCCGCTTTGCGTTATTTTTTTTACAATTCCTGTATTTTCAACTATCCCTGTGAACATGAATTATCCTGCGGAAAGTTTTTTATAACGAATTCTTTTTGGTTCTATGTTACCGAGGCGTTTTTTTCGGTTCTCTTCATATTAGGAAAATACACCCACAAAAAATTAAAACAGTGAGTCACCATCAAATTCAAGAATGTTCGTGCAAAAACAATCAAAAAAGATTCTGAGAAGATTTCACTTGAAGATATCAAAAAGAAATTACAACAAGCAGGACTTATTAAAAAGGATTCAAAGGCTCCCGAAAGTATGTTACGACAG
>JBKCIQ010000046.1:0-16266 GCA_046302135.1 Bacteroidota bacterium
TGAGCAATTATGCAAAAATTACGTATGTTTTTCATTTCTATCGGGCCACAAAAATAAACATTTTGAATCTTTATTTTACGCAATGCTTAGTATAAATTTGTTTTCTTGTGATGTTTATGAGTATTGTCATCAATTAATTACTTTTGTTGCCCAAATGAAAGTTACAGATCATCTAAAAAAAGCAGAAAAAACCTTATTCTCTATTGAGATTCTGCCTCCACTTAAAGGGAAAAGTATTCAGAGTATTTATGATGGTATAGATCCTTTGATGGAATTCAAACCGGCATTTATCGATGTTACCTATCATCGTGAGGAATATGTCTATAAAAAGCGTGATGGTGGTTACCTCGAGAAAGTTTCCATGCGTAAACGCCCGGGAACAGTTGGAATTTGTGCCGCATTAATGAACAAATATAAAATCGATGCAGTTCCTCATATCATTTGCGGTGGGTTTACCCGAGAAGAAACCGAAAATGCTTTAATTGATCTTCAGTTTTTAGGTATCGATAATGTTTTGGCATTAAGAGGCGATTCAATAAAAACAGAGCCTGCTTTTGTACCTGAGCCTGGAGGGCATCATTATGCAATTGATTTGGTGAAGCAGATGAGTGAGATGAATAGGGGATGCTATCTTCATGATGACATGCAGGACGTTGCTCCGACTAATTTCTGTGTTGGGGTTGCAGGTTATCCGGAGAAACATTTTGAGGCACCCAATATGTTTAGCGATATTAAAAACCTGAAAGCAAAGGTTGATGCCGGAGCGGATTATATTGTAACACAAATGTTTTTTGATAATAAAAAATATTTTGAATTCGTTCAAATGTGCAGAGATAACGGAATAAGCGTTCCTATCATTCCGGGTTTGAAAATTCTTACTTCAAAAAAACAAATTACTGCATTAGCGAAGATTTTTCACATTGATATTCCTCAGGCCTTTTATGAAGAATTAGAAAAATGTAAAGACGATAAAGAAGCTAAGGAGGTTGGTATTAATTGGTGTATTCAGCAATGTAAAGAGTTGGTTCAGGCTGATGTACCTTGTTTGCATTTTTATACCATGGGTAACAGCGAGGTAACTCGCAGAGTTGCAAAAGAAGTTTTTTAAATTTTTATTCTTAATTGAAATTTTAACTCTGTTCTTGATGGAGAGTTGATTTCATTCAATTTATCCCCGGCATTTTGAATACTTTGATTCGTGTAAAAAGTTTGTGCAATTCTTAACCATAATTCTATTTTTTTGGTGACATCATAATTCAAAAGAAGATATGCTCTGTGGCCCTGATTGTATAAAGCAGGGACAGAGAATGAATACAATACATCATTTTCATAAGTGTACAACCTTGTATTGTATGAGTCTGTTTCAAACAAACAATACCTGGCTGTTACGCTCAATGGGAATCCCATTTTTTTCCAAACTACATCTTGAAAAAATACAAAGCCAAACTCTTCAGGTTTCATGTCCTGTTTCACAGAAATCAATTCTATCCTTGTTCTGAGTTTAAGTGAAGGCATAATTGTAAATGAAACGTTATACCTAAGGTTTTGTTGATTGTAAGGAATAAGATAATCGAACTGATTCAATATGGAACTGTTGATTTGTTTGGTTCTGTTTCTATATCGGAAATACATGTCAATTTTTTTTGTAGGTGTCCAGTTAACCTGAGTAAAAAAATCCTGCCCGTTTGATGGAGCATTTGCAGTGTATTTCAACCAGGGAAATTTAAACTGATCCAGAAATGCTGATAAAGAAAAGTTCTTCCCTAATTTTGATTCGAAGCCTAAGTACAACCCATTTTCATTCTGCGGAAAACTATTTTCAGAAATGGCAAGGGCGTTAGTATTTTGATATTCTTTTTCAAAATTTCTGTAATGTGCAACGAAATTAAATTTTGGATCTAGAGCTGCTATTAACCCGCCACAGAGTGCCTTTCCGCCGTTTTTTGAAATTGCACCTTCGCCAAAGAAATTAATATTTCTGTAAATATAACTGAAATCAATTCCGGCGTTTAAATTATTGCTGCCCTGAAAATCAAATTGGTTGTAGTAGTAACTGTTTTTTTTTAGTTCAGCAGATAAATTATAGTTAACAATAGTACTTCCGATACTCAGTCTTCTACCTTTGTATGAAATATTTCCTCCAGCTATTTGTTCCGTTACCTGATGTTTGTTTAAAAGTGTTCCGACTGTGTTATGATTTCCTCCCAGTATAATGCTGCTCACTTCTTCGGCATCCATTAAATTATTTGAAATGGTATCGGCTCTCGTTACGTTGGCATCCACTTTTTTTATGGAGTAAAATGCGGTGACTTCAATATTTTTCATGGGTTGAAGTGTTATTGCCGCACCTCTTAAAAATCTGTTTTCATCTACGGAATTATATTGATTCAATCCTCTCGCGTTTCGTTTTATATTAGATACAATTGCACTTTTACCAAAGCCGAATCCTTTCCAGAAAACTAGTCCTTGTCCGAATGAAGCTTGATAATCACCAATGGCAAGTGATTTTATTTTCTTTATGTTACGAATGAAAAAATGAAAATTGTAAAAATCAAATCCCGCATTTTTATTGAGTGAATCTAACTTTCTAAATGCTTCTCCTGCATCTTTTTCAGCAATAAAACCTGCAGAAATTTTATTGCTGTATGTATATCTCACTCTTGTAAATATTCTGTAAGGTGAGCCCAGATTAAATGTGTCAGGTGAGTTTTTAGTTATTAATTCGTCTGAAAGATTTTCTTTATAACCGCGCTGAGGTTCTAAAATTCTTTGAACCCTTGAAACCAATTCAAGTTTTCCGTTTTTCAGCATTTCAGAAAAACTGAAATGTGCTGAATTAAAATTATCCTGAACCTTTACAAATGGTATTATTTTCCTTATTGTTTGAAGATCGAAACCATCAATACTTTGGAGCTCATAGATGTTAATCAGTTTTCCATTTTTCTCAATATGTTCAAGGAGTGAAGTTGTCTGAAGTTCACTTATCAATCCCAATTGAAGTAGTTCTTCTTTATCAGTCTTATTTAAATTGATGGGGTGATTCTGGTAATACTTCAATTGCTCAACAAGATTGGTGTAATCATTGTCCTCACTTTGTAAATCTTCAGAAAGTAATTCCAAATTTTGGTTGCTGATGTTGTCTGGGTCATCATGTTTGATACTGTCGTTCTGTGAAAAAAAATTCAAATGAATCGTAAGGAAAAACAGAATAATTAATAAGCGATATTTTTTCCTGTATTCAATCATCAGAATACCTCATTCATTTTTTCTGATCTGATTGGTTTTCCAAAGCGATAACTCAATCCAATTTGTGGTGAGAAGCCTAAAATTGAATGCCAAGAAGAACTTAAATCAAATAGTAATTCCTGGTATTTTATACCTGCGCCAAATGACATTTGTCTTGGGTTAGAGCTAGCACCCGCTCTGATATAAATCTCTTTTGATGGTAAATATTCTATACCGCCTTTAAAATTAACGGGAGTGTAACTTCCCTTTTCCGCTTCAGATACCAGGCAAACTTTTTCTGAAACTTTATATTGAAGTCCAAATTTAAGAATTGAGGGAATTATTTCATTGTTGTAGTCTGAGATTTTTGCTCTTGTAAAGTTGAATAAATGCCCTGAAACTGAAACTTGTTTTGTTAGCTTAGCCGCAAAACCAATTTCTCCTGTTACGGATCCTCTGTTTCCATAGTTATTTGTTCCGTCGTTTATCCGAGTATTTAAAAAGTCAATTTGGACACCTGCAGAAAAATTTTCTGACACCTTAATTCCATAGCCAATCCCTGCTTTACTTTGTCTGAATATTGAAAATCCAAAATTGGTATAGCTTATTCCGAACGCTCCATTTTTTTTTAGCGGAATAGCGGCTGCGAAAGCTGAATAATTTAATTCCTTTACTAAGAACCTATTTTCGTAGTAGGCGCCGGCTTCAACTTGATTAATCGAAGCAAGTCCTGCCTGGTTGTTATGAGCACTCCACACATCGTTGAAAATTGAGGAAACTCCCCCTAGTGAAGCTGAGCGCGCACCGATTGGATTATTTTGAGAAAACAGGAACGTGTTCGGTAAAATGATTATTAGATAAATCAGCTTTCTCATTCCTTCAAACTTACAAAAAAGAATGGAAATCTATGTCAAAAAATCTTGAAGATTATAATACAATTCAAGATAGCATACCATTTTGTCTTGCTTTCATAAGTGTCTCAATAACTAAAAAATCAGTCATATCATCAACTTCAAAACTTTTCCATTTTGGCATTTCAAATCCAAGTGTCTTATCGTGATAGAAACTTTTTTTTGTTTTTATCGATTCTATGTATGAAATGTAAAGACTTCCTTCAAAAAAATAAACATCGTCTATTTCCTGTCTCCTCAGAAATTTAAATGTGTCACCTTTTAAAGGCGAGATGAAGTTTTTATCATCTTTTTTAGCAAGAAAAGCAGGGTGTCCACTTTCGCTTCTGCAAACGCCTACAACACTTTCTGCTCCCCGTGTATTTAATAGTAAATTGATTGCAGCTTTCAAATCTTCAATGTCCCTTTGTGGTGATGTGGCTTCAAGCATACAAACCAAATCAAAATGAATATTTTTTTGTTCAAAAAAATCAATGGCATGCAAAACCACATCTATCGAAGTTGAATTGTCTAGGGCCAATTCATCGGGACGCATAAATGGAATTTCAGCCCCAAAAGATTTTGATACTTCTGCAATTTCTTTTGAGTCCGTGCTTACAACGATTCTAGAATCAAAGTAATTTTTCATTGCAAGGGCAGTATCAATCGTCCATGCAATCAAAGGTTTTCCATTCATTGTACGGATGTTTTTACCGGGTAAACCTTTACTTCCGCCTCTTGCAGGAATTAAAAATAATATGCTTTTGTTGCTGATCATAAATCAGATCAGTTATGAATATTTAGTTTTCTGGTGTGATAAATTCCTTCAATAAATTTCAAAATATTCTCTTGCTCTGTTGCCTCAATGTTTACGGATGAAGGAAGGGAAATTCCAAATGCTGATAGCTTTTCAGAAACTGGAAAGTGTTGCCCCTCTTTAATGTATTTAAGGTAAGGAGGCATCACGTGCAATGGGAAAAATAATGGTCTTGTTTCTACTCCGTTTTTCATCATTTTTTCAATTAGTTCATCTCGACTCACACCAAAATTTTCATCCACCAAAAAGGTATATAACCAATAACCATTGAATGCCCAATCTTTGTTGGGAGGAATTGTAATGCCATCAAGTTTCTTCAGTCCATTATCGTAAATAGAAGCAATTTTTCTTTTAGCATTTACAAATTCATTTAATCTCTCTAGTTGTGCAACACCGATGGCTGCTTGCATATTTGTAAGTCGATAATTAAATCCAATAAATTCATGCCAATATCTTTTTGATTTACTCATCCCGTGATCACGCAAAACGGTTGCATGATTCAGGATTTTTTCATCCTTAAAAATTATCATTCCTCCTTCTCCTGTTGTAATGGTCTTGTTCCCGAAAAAACTAAATGTACCGGCATCGCCAAATGTTCCTACATGTTTTCCTTTGTATAATGTTCCCAATGCCTCAGCACAATCCTCAACAACAAAAAGATTGTTTTGTTTTGCTAATTCCATTATGGGATCCATATCGCATGGGTGTCCATACAGGTGAACCGGCATTATGGCTTTGGTTCTAGGGCTAATAAGTTTTTTAATTTCAACAGCAGATAGTGTCCAGGTCTCTGAATCAACATCTGCAATTACTGGTGTAGCTCCGCAGTAAATCACAGCATTAATACTGGCCGCGAATGTAATATCCGGTACAATCACTTCATCACCGGGACCAATACCTAATGCTTCCAGTGCAAGGTGAATGGCAACTGTTCCATTGCTCACCGCCAAGGCATTCGAACATTTTGTGAAATCACCGAAATTCTTTTCAAATTTTTTCACGAATGCCCCTTGTGAAGAAATCCAGCCTGTTTTAATACATTCTGTAACATAAGCCAGCTCGTTTCCATTCAGTAATGGCGTCATTACAGGTATTCTATGGGCACGGCTGTAACAAGCATAATCTACGGGTTTGTTGTTTTTATCAACTAGAGGAACGTGTCTGATCTTTTCTGAGATTTTACTTTGAATGACATCAGTTGGAGTTTCAACTGGAAGGTAAGTATAGTTTCTTTCCATAATTTCAGAAACCAAACTATCTAAGTTTTTACCGGAAATAAAAGCCCTCCTGATGTCTCCGTCAGTAATCACTCCAACCAGTTCTTTTTTATCATTTACTACAAAGCAAGTGCCCTGAGCATTTTGATCAATGGATTCCAGTGCCTTTCTGATTGAAGAATTTTCATTGATCAGCATTTCGTCTATGGTCGGGTTATGACTCATATTAAAAATTAAAGCACAAATTTACTAAAAAACCTTAAGGTCATATTTCCCTCTTTTAGTTGTTAAATGGGTTAAAAAAGAATAATTACAAGCTTGCAAAGATTTAGATTAGCCATGTAATAGAATCAAATTTGTAAAAAATTAATATATGAAAAACAAAAAAACCTATTATCACTTGATCTTAGATAGAAGTGGTAGCATGAGCAGTTGCTGGAGGCCGACTACACAAGCTTTTTCAGCACAAATGGTAAAAATTAATCAATTGGCCAAAGATTTTCCTGAACAGGAGTTTATGGTTTCGCTTTGCGTTTTTAACGAGGCTTTAAGTTTTCCAGAGTGGCCTGTAAAAGTGGGTGCGGGGCAATTACCATCAATAGAAAATATTCAGCCAAATGGATCTACGGCGCTATTTGATGCTATCGGCGAAAGTATACAGCGTTTACAGTCAATTGCTGGTAGCCAGATTGTAAACGACGAGGCTTCAGTTGTGGTTGTTGTACTTACAGATGGAGAAGAAAATGCATCAATAAGGTTTACAGGCGGAAAACTGAAGTCTATGATGGATGAATTGAAATCATCTGAAAAGTGGAATTTTGTATTTATAGGTGCTGATTTTGATGTTGCCGCACTATCCAATTCGTTGAATGTTAGTGCTTCAAACCGAAGGAACTTTTCAAAGGGTGATATGGGAGTGGTGTTTGATAGCGTTGAAAAAAATCTCAGAACTTATGCCGAGTCTAAAAGGTCCGGTAAACTTGGTAAAAACTTTTTTGAAGATGAAAATAATTAATATGTTTATGTTAAATTAGTTATATGCAGGCATACCTCATCCGTTCTTCTGAATATCCCGTAGAGAAATTTTGGGATGTAGTTAATTTACTAAATAGTTTTCCGGGCCCTATTCAGTTTAGGACGGTAGAGGATCCTGTTTTTGTTAAAGACGAAGACATAAAGACAGTTCCATTTAAAAAAGATGATTTCGAGACACAGGTTGCTTGTGAGAGTTTTGTTTTCTCTGCCTCATTGATTGAAGAGATTCAATATCTTTCTTGGGAAAGAATTTTTGAAAAATGTAGTTGGTTCCGATTGAAATATAGATTGCAGGAGGATGATTTTTGCATTTTTCTTACCGAGTTAAGCAACGATAAAAACTGGTTTGCGGCAGCGGACCCTTCCGGTGAAAAGAACTTATTTGTTCAGACACTTTTTTGGGATTATTTTACCGGTAGTGATCAGCGTTATCCTGTAGCATATCATGTTGTTACTGTTTTACTTAAGATCCTAATTTTTAAAGATTATTCTGATTTGAATCAAAATTGGCATAAAATACCTGTTGGTTGTATGATGGATTTTTGTCAGGATAAAAAACAAGTTAGTCTCAAATTAAGAACCGCAGATATTTGTGAGACATGTCAGAACTTGATTACCTCTCGTAAAATCGATCAGCTTTTGGTTCAACAGGTCTTTAATGTGATGGAAGGAATCAGGAGTCAAATGTCGTTTAAATCCAGGTTTGTTTTTAATCCTCTTCCACCCGAACTTCACATTCATGGACAACAGAAAAAGTTTCGTTTTCCTGACCTCGGAAATTTGGAACTGCATTTAAATCCTTTGGAAAAAACAGTTTATCTTTTCTTCCTTGAGAAAACAGAAGGTATTGAACTTTCCAGAGCTCAGGACTATAAGCAAGATTTTATTAATATCTATAACAGACTTAGCAACTCGGGAGATAAAGATACAATTGAAAGGAGAATTGAAGATCTCGTTTCTCCGCTTTCAAATTCCTTAAGTGAGAAAATTTCAAGAATTAGAAGGAAATTTGTTGATGCCTTAGGTATGAAAATCTCAGAGAATTATATTATCTCTGGGGAGAATGCAGGTAGAAAAAAAATAAAACTTGACCGTTCAAGAGTTATTTATCATTACTAATAGAAAATGATTTTCGTAGAGGAGTATTCTCCATTTTCATTTTGAATGATCAGATTGTAAACTCCCTCAGATAAGGTATTTTTTTCTATTTCTAAATCGCCATTTACCAAATCAAAACTCCGCACATCTCTGCCTGTTAGATCAGTAATTTTTATATGGTATGCTGTGCTTTTGTCAATTAAACGAACAGTAATTTTATTGTCTGATGGATTAGGAAATATTTCCTGAATAAAATTGTTTTTTAGTTCCACTATTCCAACTCCATTACAAAAATTTGTTGTACTGTGTGTAGTACAATTGGTATACGAATAAAGTGTTGCGGTTTGAGCAGGTGCATTTGCAGGTTGAAGTATAGGGTCAGTACAACCTAGTTGCTTGATTAGAAAGTCTCTGATGAAATTTTCTGTTGTATCCATATATGCTAATTGAGTTGCACCAGTTCCTGCATACGGAACATGCCCCGCACCATGATAGGTGTAGAAATTAGATTGAACACTATTTGCTTGTTCCCATTCATAAAGCATGCGACTTCCATCTAGGTATAGCAAAGGTGTTCCAGGATTGGCTACACCTCTATTGTATTTTACTGTTCCATCGTTGGTTCCGTGCATTGAGCATAGAGGTACCCAACTTGAACTTGATGGTTTACCCCACCAGTATTTTGCCAGTGCTCCGCATAAATTAATTACGCCATGAACCTTTGTGGAATAGCATGGATTTCCGCTGTTCCCTTCCGAACCTCCCAATGAATTGAAAGTTGATTGTCCTATATAAGGAATGACCTCACAAGAACTATCCATGTACGCATAATGCAATGAAGTAATTGCACCGGCAGAACTTCCACCAATGAATATGTGATTAGTGTCAATTCTGTATGTGTTTACCCCTGTTTTTCTGTCTTTATAAAAAAATCTCACAGCTGCTTTTAAATCCTGTACTGCACGCAAAACTGCTTTCACTGCATTTGCTGAATCTATTGGGAAAAATCCTAATCTGTAATTAATTGATGCGCATGCAAAACCTTTTTTTGCAAATCTCTGGGATAATGAGGCCATATCTATATCAGCAGAGGTTCCTGTTAAGAAACTCCCACCATGAGTCCAAATTATCAATGGCCTTGCCGATGCGGTATCCCCAGTTGGCTCATAAAAATCTAAAGTTAAATTTTGATTAGAGCCAGTCCATGTGGCGTTTTGCCCGTACTGTATTGCATTAGTTTGAGTGTAATTTGTAAATACATTAGATGCGTATCTGCCTCCAAAACATGAGGATTGACCAAATGCAATTGAAAAAAGCATTGGAAAAATGAAAAGTGTCAGAGTAATTTTTTTCATGGTGTTGATTTTGGGTTTATGGGAATGTTATGCCTTTGTATTTTGTTGCGTCTACCATCGGGAAAGTTGAACCAAATTTAATATTTATTGCTTTTAAAAATTCATTTGCCAATAATGCATTACCTCTGCAATTTAGATGAATTCCATCTAGTGAGAATGCCCCACCTGATACGAAAGTACTATTAAGTGCAATTCCATTATATATAATTCCTGATTTAATGTTTTTGAAAAATTGATATGTATCTGCAACCGCAAGGTTATTCTGTTGAGCAACTGTTAAGATAATTGAATTATATGCTGTTATAGCATTCCTGATGTTTTGTGCTTCTGATTCTGTTATTATAAATCTGTTAGGGATTGGATATACAGATCCAAGCTTATTACATTTAACAGAATCTAGTGGGATGTTGAGTAATATGTGTTCTCCGGGTTTTAATGTTCTAACACCAAAAGTTTGGGTTGTGTCCTCTATAGTGAAGTAATTTTTCCCTATTTGAAAATTAAAACCCATTGGTCCGTAAATACCATTCATCAACGCCGCATTGGCAGAATCAAGTGTAAGGCCATCTATTGGTATGGTGTTGAAATAAGGAAAATCAAGAATATCAGGAATAGTCCCTATAACACCATTTGCACCATTATTTTTCAAAGTAGAAATTACATTGGTAAGGCTCCCATCAAAACCAATTCCTGCGGGTCCACTAGCAGGTGATATGAAATTTGATGCACCACCTTTTAATGCATAGGCCAAAACATCGTTGGTGCCTGCAAAAACGGAGAAGAAAGTTGGGATTAAAATAGTAGCATCATCTAACACCGAAGTGATTTGCGGGTCTGATGCCAATCGGTAAAAAAACGGATTGAAATTTCCTGCTCCTGATGATGCATTTCCGTAGCCTTGTTTGTTAAGTTCTATCATCTTAATATCCGGAACACCCATGTTGTTAAAAGGTCCAATCGTAGGAAATAAGTTTATACTTAATGCGGCTTGATCACCTGTGGCGGAGTAGGACACAGGCTTCAATGATGATGCGCCAAGGCAATCTGTTGCATATCCTAAAATGGATTTAGATTTTCCGCTATTTCCAATGCCTACAGAATTTTGATCCATTAATGGTTGCGTGAAAAAATACTCGCCTGTAAGTGAAAATTGCTGAGCAATAATGTTTGGAAATGAGTTTTTTTGTCCTTCAAAATATAGTGCCCCATCCATGTAACCTGCCGCAAAATCATCGCCCAACGCCACAAAAACCGTAGGATTTACTTCTCCTTTTTCAACGGTTGGTCTTGAAAGTTCGGGGTTACAAGATTGCATTGATGCAACAAAAATTACAAGGAGAAGTATTTTTAATTGATAAAATTTCATTTTAAAATGAATATTGTATTCCTATTCCGGGAATATATACAAAAGTCTTGTAAGTCCCTTCAAGGTTGGTTTCTAAATTTTTGTCGCTTCTCTGCAATTGCTGAAATGTAAGAGAAAAATCTGCTTGAAGATTCTTCGTGATGGTTTTACTGATTCCTCCCGCAATATTTAATCTGCTTGCATCAGGTGTTTCAGGAGTAACGTATCCGGATGGCACTGGAGTTATAACATAACTCACGCCAAGTCTAAATACTGTTTTTTCATCAGGTAAATATTGGCCTCCAAGTCTGAATGCGAAGGTGTTTTTATAATTTCGTTCCGATCGAGTATCTTTCAAAGAAGATGTATTTTTTTCATAGTCAAATTCAAGTGCCTTGTATGCGCTCCAACCAACGTAGTTGATGTCTAAAGCAACCGCATATTTATTACTCGCTTTGTATGCAAATCCTAAAGTGCTTACAGACGGAAGTGGTAAAGATGAAGTAAAAGAACCATTTGGAAAGTTAACTTCCAATGAGGATGGAACATTGAATTCAGCAGTTCCATTTTTTACTTTCATTTTTACTCCGGAACGATAGGAAAGGGCAATCTGAAATTCTGAACTTAATTTATAAGAAAGACCAAGGTTGTATCCTAAACCATTTGCATTTCCATTTAGTTTTGCGCTCGCGTAGTTTCCTTCAGCATTTAATACCGGAATATCTTTTTGCAAAGTAACTGCACCATCGGCATAAACTAATCCTCCTCCAAAACTTAATTTTTCATTAACTCTGTATGAAACAGTTGGTTGAATAAAAACCGAAAACAGTTTTATTGAAGTTAATGCAAATCTACCGGTCCATCCGTCTTCCCATTTAATTCCGCTACCGAAGGGTGTATAGACTGCTAATCCGTATTTGAATTTGTTACTAGTGTCTTTTGGCGATAGTAATGCGTACAAAAAGAACGGCGTTCCTACGGGAGAGTTAGTTCTGAAAGTGTCATTTGTGTTGGCATCGAGAAAGACACTTTTTCCAAATGTTGTGCTGACCCCCGCTAAAACTTTGTTCTTATTGATGAATGAAGCCCCTGAAGGGTTATAAAAAAGTGTTGCGGCGTCTTGTGGTAAAGCACTTCCGGCACTGCCCATTGCTTGTTGCTTTTGTCCTTGTAGATTGACTTGAAAACCCTGTTGAAATAACAGAGTGGGTAAAATAACAAAAAATAAATTACAGAAAAAACGTTTCAAGATCGTGGGTTAATTGGTAAACCAAATATAGGATTTATCAATGAAATTGGAAAAGTTTCAGAAGAAAATGTAGAAATGCGCCTAAATCTATAAATTTTTTTCTGATTACCTAAACAAAGGAAATTTCGACATCATGGCATTAACTTTTTTCTTGATTTTGGCAAGTTCCTTTTCATTGTTTTTATTTTTTATAGTGGCATCAATTAATTCAACCACCCTTATACAATCTTTTTCTTTTAGACCTCTAGTTGTTATCGCAGGTGTTCCTATTCTTATTCCTGAGGTGACAAAAGGAGATTTATCATCGAAAGGTACCATGTTCTTGTTAACGGTGATATTAGCAATTCCTAAAACCTTTTCTGCTTCCTTTCCTGTAATGTCTTTATTTCTTAGATCAATTAACATACAATGGTTATCGGTTCCACCCGAGATAATTTTGTACCCTTTTTTTACCATTGCATCTGCCATCACTTTTGCGTTTTTAACTACCTGAACACAATAGTGCATGTAATCATCGCTCAAGGCCTCAGCGTATGAAACTGCCTTTGCTGCAATAACGTGTTCAAGCGGTCCGCCTTGTGTACCCGGAAAAACTGCGGCATCTAAAATAGCGCTCATCATTTTTGTTTCACCTTTAGGTGTTTTTTCTCCCCATGGATTTTCAAAATCTTTACCCATCATAATCATTCCTCCGCGTGGCCCGCGCAATGTTTTATGGGTAGTCGTGGTAATAATGTGGCAATGAGGTAAAGGGTCGTTTAAAATTCCTTTTGCTATCAGTCCGCTTGGGTGAGATATGTCTGCAAGGAGCAATGCATTTATTCGATCTGCAATTTTTCTCAACCTTTCATAGTCCCAGTCTCTGGAATAGGCCGATGCACCACAGATAATCAGTTTTGGTTTTTCTTTTAATGCTGTTTCTTCAACTTTATCGTAGTCAATTTTTCCGGTTTCTGCCTCAACTCCGTAAAATGTTGCGCGATAGAGTTTGCCTGAAAAGTTTACCGGAGATCCGTGAGTAAGATGTCCACCATGTGATAAATTAAAACCAAGAATTGTATCTCCAGGTTTTAGACATGCAAGCATTACTGCCGCATTGGCCTGAGCACCGGAGTGGGGTTGTACATTCACCCAATCTGCACCAAATAATTCTTTTGCCCTGTCAATTGCAAGTTGTTCTACTTTATCAACAACCTCACAGCCGCCATAATATCTTTTAAATGGCAGTCCTTCGGCATATTTATTGGTTAGCACACTGCCCATCGCCTTCATTACCTGATCACTTACGTAATTTTCTGAAGCAATAAGTTCAATACCCTCCGTTTGTCTTTTTTTTTCAGATTGAATTAATCTGAATATTTCGTTATCTTTTTTCATGGATATGTTTTTTATCAAGAATTTCTTTGAATATAAGTATTGGGAACAGAATCATTATGAGCACAGGAGATTCTATGATTTCAAGAATTTTTCTAGCTGAAAAAAAGGCTGTATTGTAATTTGTGAAAATTATCAAAGTCAGGAATGCTAAACACGATACTAAAGTAACAATTAGATAAGAAAAAAATACAATTTTTACATATTTATTTTCCTTAAAATAAAGAAAAACAATTAATAATGAAACTATCAGATACCCTAAAATACTAAAAAAAGTAAGAGTGTATTTTAGATAATATAGCTGTGAATAGCTGAAATTATCAAGAAACGATAAGGCTGTTGGTAATTTAAATTCGTATTTATGATAATATATCGACTCCATTTTGTAGTTTATATTTACAAATGCAAAATCTCTGAAGTACCCAATAACTGCTAGTGTTGCGGCTAGTAGGATTATTATTGCATATTTTATCTTTTGCGTCACTTAGCAAAAGAAAACTTTTTAACCCACCAAACCCATAGAAGAAATATAACTGAATAAACTAAAATTGTAAATGTATAAGTGTGATTAAAATTCAATAAGTTATAGTTGTAGTAAGCAATAATAGCTAATGAACAAACTCGAATAATATTTGCAATATGAATTACAAAAAGCCCAAGTGGGATAAACCAAATTTTATTTTTTATTTTACCGGGAAATGAAATTATAAAGATGGAGAAAAGAGCAAAAAGCGTTATGGCATTACAGCCTGTTCCTACCCAAACACCGGGAGTACTATCTCCTCCTACAATTCCGATTAGCTGAAATGCTCTGTCTTCTGTTTCAATGAATGTATTGAAATTTAAAACCTTCAAAATAAATTCAGAACATTTGATTATGTGGGTAATGAAATTTTCATCAAGCGTGGTTTTCGGTTCTAAGAAAACATAATAAAAAATAAACCAGGATGAATATAAAATAATTGCCTTGGTAAAGAATGTAAGGAGAAAATTTTGTTTAAAAGGTGAAATAGATTTTTCTGAATTTTCTTGTTTCACGGTTTACTTTTTGACTTTATTGTAAAGTTTTTTACTTGCATAAGCTGCCCCAGCAACTGCCAGAAAAGTGATACCTCCGTCAATCGGAATACACGGCGGAGGCCAACATGGCGGTTGTAAGCCCCCGGTTGGCGGCGGCGGCGGCGGCGGCAATTGCGACTTCAAAAAGAAAGTTACCAAAATAAAAAGGAAAGTAAAAGATAATTTGGGTTTTGTGAACAATTTCATTTTTGCCAGGATATAGGATTCAAAGTTAATTTTTTTTAGAGAAATATCAATTTGGCTATTGATTGATTATTACATTATCTTTGTTAAATAAATGATTTTTGATTGGCAACGGATAAAGTTTCTGTGAAATCCGAAAAAAAAACAAAGTCCGAAGGTTTTGACCTTAAGGACTTAAATTTTGTATTTCGGATAATTGTAAGAAACTGGTACATTCCAATTTTCACCGGGGTGGTTGCATGGATTATTGCTTTTTTATACAGTTATAAGTTAATTGAAGTTTATCAAGCAAGAGCTGAATTGTTACTTAGGGCAAACACGGAGTATTACCAGTCTGCTGTAATCAATGAAAAGAGTTATTACGGTAACACCTACCAGACATACATTGATAACACCAATGAGACTAGGGTAATTACTTCTTATAACACCGTTATGGAAACGGTCTTAAGACTTAAGGAACGATTAGAGGTTTCTTATTTCATAATAGGTAAAGTTAAGACGACTGAGGAATTCGATTTTTTACCGATAAACGTAAGTGTTAAAAATATATCTTCTGGCATGTACCACAAGAGATTTAACTTTCGGTTTGTAGATATAAATAATTACGTTTTAGGTTATGTTAATAGAGAAGGAAAGAAGGTAGAAATAAAAAATAGCTTTAATAAGCCGGTTTTTACCCCAGATTTTGTTTTTGATATTACAAAAAAAATTAGTGTTGGCAATGGTGTCGTTTCAAAAATGAACAATCTCAACTATCAATTTGAAATAAATGATATTGAAAGCCTTGTTTCCAAATATACCTCATCAATAAAGGTTGAAAACCCTCAATATACAAACTCACTTCGTATATATCTAAGTGATGTCATTCCTAATCGTGCGGTTATTATTTTAGATACGCTCATTGAAGTATACTCAAAAAACACATTGAAATCAAAAATTGATATTAATAAGAATACGTTAAGATATATTAGTAGACAAATTGACACCATTAATAATAAGTTGAAACATTACCAGGACACCATTCAAAGGTATAAAGAAGCCGGTGAAATACTCGGCGAAATTCAGAGGCAAGAGCAGGATTATTTCGCTGATTTGGGCAAATATCAAAATGAAATTGATGTTTTTAAAATGAGGATTCAGGCAATGAAGGACCTGGAAAATTATATCATTGAAGATAAAGACCCGCAGTTCTTACCGCCTAGTGTTTATCTTATAAGAGAAGATGCTTTTTTAAACAAGGCTGTAGAAGATTTATATAACAAACAATTAAAGTTGAATGTAATTTTATTGACATCAACAGAAAATAATTTTTCAGTAACTCAAATAAAAGATGCAATTAATAAAGTTAAGATTGAACTACTCATTTACTTAACCAATTCCAAAAGAGCAGCTCAAAAT
>JBKCIQ010000047.1:0-103816 GCA_046302135.1 Bacteroidota bacterium
ATCAAATGGTTGTTCTGATTCTGTTCAGCACACGGTTTATATAGCAGATGAGTTCAGTTTATATGTACCAAACGCATTCACCCCGAATCAGGATGGTAAGAATGAGGTTTTTCAGCCAAAGGGATTGGGAGTTGATGAGCAAAACTATGCCTTCTACATATATGACAGGTGGGGTACCTTGATTTTTGAGACCACAGATTGGAATAAGGGTTGGGATGGACGAGTACAGAACAAGCCGGAAATCGTACAACAGGATGTATACGTTTGGAAAATAGATCTCAAAACCTGGAACGGAGAAAGAAAATCATACATAGGAAAAGTCACTCTGGTTAAATAGAGATTCGTCATTAAATATTGATTTATTTTACATTTATATTAATATGAAAAAACGAATTCGGCCATTAACTATAATCGGCCGTTATGAATCTGTTAGATTTTGTTCTCTTTCGAATGAATGGATTCAGGCAAAAATTGATACTGGCGCATATACATCCTCTTTGCATTGCCTCAATATACATGAGCAGGTTTTGGAAGGAAAAAATAAATTGTGTTTTTCAATTTTCTCAGATAATCCCGTTCAAAGGAATTACTGTTTTGAGCATTTTTCTAAAAAGAAAATAAAATCATCTACCGGAGAGATAGAAGAAAGATATGTGATAAAAACGCTTATCGAAATAGCGGGCAGAAAAATAATGTCAACGATAAGTTTGGCGGACCGAGGATCCATGAAGTTTCCTGTTTTAATTGGTAGAAAATTACTCAAGAAAAAATTTTTAGTTGATGTTGACAAATCTTTCATAGGAGGATTACATACGGAAAATATTAAATAGATTTTTACGATATGAAAATTGCAATTTTATCTAGAGGTAAAAACCTTTACTCTACACAACGGCTGATTAAGGCGGCAGAAAATCGCGGGCATGAGGTTCTTTTGCTGGATCATATGAAATGTGTTTTGGTAATTGAGGCTGGAAGACCACATATTTATCATGGAGGGAAAGAAATAACCGGTGTTGGCGCGGTAATTCCAAGAATAGGATCTTCTGTAACATTTTATGGTGCGGCTGTAGTTAGACAATTTGAAATGATGAGGATTTTTTCTGCCGTTGAATCACAAGCATTGGTACGCTCAAGAGATAAATTAAGATCACTTCAGATTCTTGCAAGAGCAGGCTTGGGTATGCCTAAAACAGCTTTCGCAAATCAACCAAAAGACATAGACACTTTGTTAAAGTCAATTGGAGGGGCCCCGTGCGTAATAAAACTTTTGGAGGGAACGCAAGGTATTGGTGTGATTTTAGCCGAGAACGATAAAGCAGCAAAATCTGTTATTGAGGCATTTTACAAATTACAAGCAAACATGCTTGTTCAGGAATTCATTAAAGAGGCAAAAGGGGCAGATATTCGTGTATTTGTCGTTGATGGACAAATTGTTGGAGCAATGAAAAGACAGGCCAGAGAGGGTGAATTCAGAAGCAATCTTCACCGGGGAGGAAGCGCACAAGTTATAAAACTATCACCCGAAGAAAGGGCAACCGCCTTAAAAGCAGTAAAAAAATTGGGATTAGGTATTGCCGGAGTAGATATGTTGCAAAGCGAAAGGGGCCCATTAATAATGGAAGTGAATTCATCCCCGGGTCTTGAGGGTATTGAAGCAGCAACCGGGGTAGATATTGCCACAAAAATTATTGAATATGTGGAAAGAAATGAGTTCAATGGGAGTGAGGGTTAAATAAGGGGCTCAAAAAGAGAGAGTTAAGTATTAAATTAAAATATTTAACTATTTAGAAAAAATTTAGCATTATTTTTTTGCTTGTAAGAAAATTCTTTATTCTTTTGCACCACCAAAAAAATGAAGTTTTTAGTAATCACATCTAGTTGATAGAGTTAATTGAATTGAAATTATGTATTGGACTTTAGAGTTAGCCTCCTACCTGGAAGATGCGCCTTGGCCGGCGACAAAAGATGAATTAATTGATTTCGCAATCAGATCCGGCGCTCCTATGGAGGTTATCGAGAATTTGCAAGAGATTGAAGACGAAGGAGAATCTTATGAGTCAATTGAAGAAATATGGCCGGACTACCCTACCAAAGATGACTTCTTCTTTAACGAAGACGAATATTAGTCATCTCCTTATTTCCATAAAGGCGTTTTTCGATAATTTATGATTTGTTTCACTAATTAAAATAGAGATCGCTTATTTTTTATTTTTAACTTGAATATTTTTATCTGATATGTTGAAACAGGGTCAGTTTTTAAAGCAATTACAGAAATTATCTCCTCAGCAAATTCAACTTATGAAGTTGCTTCAATTGCCTACTACAGCCCTTGAACAAAGAATTAAAGAAGAGTTAGAAGCCAATCCCGCATTGGAGGAAGGAACAGATGAAGAGGATGAAATTAACAATGAAGAAGAAATTGAGAGAGATGATGAAATTGAAGGTTCAGAAAATGACGCTGACGATGAAAGCGAAATTGAAAAAATAGATGATGAGTTGGATCTTGAAGATTACATGGATGATGTTGAAGCGGCAGAATATAAATATGAGATCAACAACAATGGTAAAGATGTTGAACAGCGAGAAGTGCCTTTAAGCGTTGGGCCGGGCTATCATGATCTTTTAGAACAACAACTTGGGTTACGCGACATAACAGATCATCAGTATACAATTGGAATTTATCTCATCGGATGTATTGATGATGACGGATATCTAAGAAGAGATTTAGATAGTATTGTGGATGACATTGCTTTTTCCCAGAATATCACAACAAATGTTGATGAGCTTATGGTGATTCTGGAAATCATTCAATCTTTTGACCCTCCGGGAACCGGCGCAAGAGATCTACAAGAATGTCTTTTACTTCAACTCGATAGAAAACAGGTTAAAACAAAAGAAACTCATTTTGCAATTGAAGTCATCAAAAAATTTATGGATGAATTTTCTAAAAAGCATTACGAGAAAATTGCTAAAAAACTGGATATTGATGAAGAGGAGTTAAAAGAGGTAATCGAAGAAATTACTCAACTCAATCCGCGTCCCGGTAGTAGTAGTGGTGAAACCGAAAGGATAGTTTCGGAAGTTGTACCTGATTTTATTCTCTCTGTGGCGGATGGAAAAATTGAATTGGGTCTCAATCAACGCAACATGCCCGAGTTGAAAGTAAGTAAAGAGTATATTGAAATGTTGCGTCAGTATTCAAAAAGTAAAGATAAGTCCGGAAAAGAAGCAGGTACTTTTGTAAAGGGAAAAATCGAAAATGCTCAGTGGTTTATCGATGCGTTGTTACAAAGACAACAAACGCTTTTACTCACAATGCACGCAATTATTGAATATCAAAAGGAATATTTTTTGTCTGGCGACGAGACAAAAATGAAACCAATGATCCTAAAAGATATTGCTGAAAAAATCGGGTTAGATATATCTACGATTTCAAGAGTGGCAAACAGCAAATATATCATTACACCATACGGAACTTTTTTGCTTAAATCATTTTTTTCTGAATCGCTTTCTACCGAAAGCGGTGAAGAAGTTTCTACAAGAGAAGTGAAAAAAATTCTTGAAGATTGTATCTCGGCAGAAAACAAGAAGAAGCCGCTAACAGATGATGCTCTTGCCAAAATACTCAAGCAAAAAGGATACAACATTGCAAGAAGAACAGTTGCCAAATACCGTGAGCAACTCGATATCCCCGTTGCACGTTTAAGAAAAGAAATCTAATCAACATAAGAATTAATTTAATTTTGAATCGTGAATAAAAACGAAAACACATCTACCAGGAGGCTCGCAATAATGGGTTCCACCGGAAGTATTGGCACACAAACTTTGGATGTAGTCAGAGAAATGCCGGGTAAATTTACTGTTGAGGTACTTTGCGGCGGAACTAATGCCGAGCTTCTCATCCAACAGGCTTTGGAATTTCAACCAAACGCGGTGGTTGTGGCAGACGAAAGCAAATATAAATTGGTTAAAGATGCTTTATTCACGAAGGGGATAAAGGTTTTTGCAGGTGCAGAATCACTGACGCAAATTGTTGAGATGGAAACAATTGATGTGGTACTTGCTTCAATTGTAGGGTATGCCGGACTCTCTTCAACCATCAATGCAATAAAACATAAGAAACAAATCGCACTGGCCAATAAAGAAACTCTTGTGGTTGCCGGGGAAATAATCACAGAACTTGCAAGAGAAAACGCGGTGAATATTTATCCTGTGGATTCTGAACACAGTGCAATTTTTCAGTGCCTGGCGGGTGAATGGGAAAATCCGATTGAAAAAATTTATTTGACTGCCTCAGGAGGACCATTTAGAGGCATGAGTTTGGAGCAACTCAAAAATGTAACCAAACAGCAGGCGCTTAAGCATCCCAATTGGAGCATGGGAGCAAAAATCACCATCGACAGTGCAACCATGATGAATAAAGGCCTTGAAATTATCGAGGCAAAATGGTTGTTTAATTTAAATTCAGAACAGATTGATGTAATTGTGCACCCACAGTCAATAATTCATAGTATCGTTCAGTTTACAGACGGCAGCATGAAAGCACAAATGGGTCTTCCGGATATGAAATTACCAATATTGTATGCATTGTCATATCCTCAAAGATTTAAAGCATCGTTCCCGAGATTTAATTTTATCAATTACCCATCTCTCAATTTTGAATTGCCCAACAAAGATGTTTTTTCCGCTCTTAAGCTTGCATATCATTGCCTCGAAATGGGCGGAAATCTTCCTTGTGTTTTAAACGCCGCTAATGAAATTGCTGTTCAGGCTTTTCTTGAAGATAAAATTAACTTCCTCGAAATTATTTCTCTGGTTGAAAGGACAGTAGAAAAAATGAATTTTATTCCGCACCCTACCTTGGAACAATTAATTCAAACTGATACAGAATCCAGGAGGTTGGCCACTGAATTGTTACATTTCAAACCCGCTAATGGTTAAACGACTGAAAAAATAATCATTGGTTTTGATTATCTTTAGGCCTTAAAATTTTTCAGAATGGGAATTCAGTTTGCACAACTTCTTTTAACACTTACAATTTTAATCATCATACACGAATGGGGACATTTTTTCTTCGCGAAACGTTTCAAGTGTAAGGTAGAAAAATTTTATTTGTTTTTCGATTTTTTATTCCCAATCTCAACACTTTTGAAATTCTCTCTTTTCAAATTTAAAAAAGGAGAAACTGAATACGGTATTGGATGGTTCCCGCTTGGCGGATACGTTCAGATTGCAGGAATGGTGGACGAGCAAATGGACAAAGAGCATCTTAATCGCCCCCCTGAACCATGGGAATTTCGCGCTAAACCAAAATGGCAAAGGTTGCTCATCATGCTCGGCGGAATCATAATGAATATCATTACAGGTGTTTTAATTTATTGGATGCTTATATATTTCAATGGCAAGGAAATACTACCAACAAGCTCAGTTAAGAATGGTATAGCATGCGACTCGGTTATGCTAAAAATTGGGTTTAAGGACGGAGATAAGATTGTTAGCATTGATGGAAAACCTGTAAGTGACTTCTCCAAAATACCTGCAATGATTATTTTGGATAAAGCTAAATCTGTTCAGGTAGAAAGAGAAGGAAAGAATGTAAACGTCCAAATCACGGAGGATCATCTATCAATGATTCTCGCGCTAAAGAAAGCGGGAATATTTTCTCCTCGTTTTCATTTTGAAATTGATTCATTGGATAAAAATCTTCCCGCATATAAGTCCGGTTTGTTGAGTAAGGATAAAATTGTTGCAGTAGATGGAAACAAGATTGAATATTATCACGAATTTGTTCGTTCACTTGAAGGAAAGGCTGGAAAAAAAGTTTCGATTACCGTAAACAGAAAAGGAATTGATACAAATTTTACAGTACCTGTTGAGTCAAAGGAGGGAAGGGCTGTTATTGGAATTTTCATCAACAAAACAGATTCGTTCAAAACAATACCGCTTAAGTTTGGATTCTTTCAATCATTTGTTGAGGGCTCGAAGGATGCATGGAACACAATGGTTTTACAGGCAAAAAGTATCGGCTTGATGTTCACTGTAAAAGATACCTATAAACAAATTGGCGGTTTCTATACAATGGCAAAGACTTTTGATACAGAATGGGATTGGGTATCATTCTGGAGTAAGTGCGGCATGATCTCCTTGATGTTGGCGTTCATGAACTTTCTTCCGATTCCAATGCTGGACGGAGGCTACATTCTGTTTTTATTAATTGAAATGATAACCAGAAGAAATATTCCTGAAAAGTTTATACTTTATGCTAATTATGTTGGTCTAGTACTTTTGATGGCGCTTATGGTGTATGCAAACACCGACATGTTCAGGTAATCAACTTAAACTTGTTTAAACGTTTTTAATTGTTCTGATATCCTGAAGGAATGATTTTTGTTACTTGCCTTTTAATTTGCGTTATTTTTTAATTAAATGTATTTAAACAAAATAATTTCCTCGATCTTTTTATTGATCCTTTCGTTAGAACTGGGGGCGCAAACAACAATTAATTTTAATCAAAAAAACAATACTTCTGCAAACGACAAACCGGTGAGCAGTCATAAAGTTCTGCTTATTCCTTTTGAAAATAAAATGTACATGAGCGAAATAGATCATGTTATAAATAATCATACCAATAAACTACAGAAAGAAATTAGATGGAGTTTTAAAGATAAAATAGACGAGGTTCTTTATAGAAAATTCAAAACTAAATATGAAGTAGTTTCGCTTGTTGAAGACACTTTAAGGAATCGTGAAGAACTAAAAATGATTTATCAGGGAATAGGATACAGGTTTGATAAAATTCCTGATCAGAAAAATTACAAACCACCGCAAAGTGATTATAAAAATGAAGGCAAACTAAAAAATGGGCACATAGTCGCTACCCCAAATAGTACACCCCGTTTTATGAATGCTAAAATTCAAGACAAATCACTGCTGCAAAGGCTAAACAAAAAATACAAAACTGACATTTTTGTTTTCATAAATCAATTGGACTTAAAATCATCAGCCTCAAAGTCAGATAAATTCGGAGCTGAAAAGTTGCGTACGGCAACAATTCATTACACAATATTTGATTTGCAGGAAAAAGAAATCAATTCGGGAGTGTCTGAGTGTAACTTTCCGAGAGATGAGAATGATCCTGATAAAATCACAACCCAATACATTGAAAAAGCAATAGAAGAAATCTATCAAAGGGTCAACAAGGCACTAAACCCTGTTAATTCAGTAATCACAGGAAAATAGTATAAAAATTTGAAGGTTATTAATCAACAATCATTTCAGGAATCTCGCCTTCAATAATTAATTTACCTAAGGTTGCATTTTTAATTTGTTCAACACTTATTCCAGGTGCACGTTCCAAAAGCCTAAATCCACCTTCAGTTAGCACATCAAGTACTGCCAGTTCAGTCACAATTTTTTTAACACATTTTATTCCTGTGAGTGGAAGGGTACATTCCGGTAAAAGTTTAGATTCACCGGCCTTGTTTACATGCTGCATTGCAACAATAATATTTTTTGCAGAAGCAACAAGATCCATTGCTCCACCCATACCCTTAACCATTTTACCCGGTATTTTCCAATTCGCAATATCTCCTTTTTCGCTTACTTCCATGGCACCTAAAATAGTTAAATCAACTTTTTGTGCTCGTATCATACCAAAACTCATTGCACTGTCAAATATTGATGCCCCTGGCAAAAGTGTTACAGTTTGTTTGCCTGCGTTAATCAAATCTGCATCTTCCTCACCCTCAAAAGGGAAAGGACCCATTCCTAAAATTCCGTTTTCACTTTGTAATTCGACACTGAAACCCTTGGGAATATAATTAGCAACCAGTGTGGGTATTCCTATCCCGAGGTTAACAAACATCCCATCTTTAACTTCTTTTGCAATTCTTTTTGCTATACCGTTTTTGTCTAACATAATTTATTCTTGATTAAAGTTAATCTTTTTTTAAAGATTTATGATAAGAATTTACTTGCTGTCACCTGCTTGTTTTTACTATCGCAAATTTATCTTTTAGTTTTAAAATATGCTTTTCAAAAAACTCATAACTTATAATTGATATAAATAAAATAATCGGGATGTAAATAATCCAGAAAACCCAAAAACCCTGAAGATGGAATTTCCAAACTATTTTTTGAATAATAATAGGAAAAAAAATATTGTGATACATGTATATTCCGAAAGATATCTTACCTAAATAATGCAAAATATTTTTCTTTTTAAAATTGAACCAAGCATCAGGGTTGTATAAATAATTTACCAATATAAACGCAAAAAAAGCCGTATAAACAAACCTCTTGAAAGCGAGCATAAATACACCTGAATATTCATGATTTGGTTCAATACAAAAAGCAAATATGAATGTTGTATAAACAATAATCCTGATCCAGCCCGGAACATTAAAGGTGAAAGGTTTGTAAAAAGCTGTCCATGCAATCCAGCCACCAATTGCCATTGTATCCATTCTTGAAAGTGTATTGAGTTTTGCATGATTGTACCACTCTGGGCTCGTATAAAAATAGTATACACGGAACGCGATAGCAATAAAAATTATTGTAGCGAACAGCTGTGGAAGTTTTTTTACGGGAATAAAATACAGAAGCAATGGCCATACGATGTAAAAATGTTCCTCAACACAAATTGACCAGTAATGTGCTAATCCCGGCTCATAATTTTTTTCTAAAATCGTTTTATAATTATTTGCAAAAAGAATATTCCACCAATAATGCGGCTCATCTGAGTTTGTCCATTTAGCCAGGAAAGGAGTTAGGCCAAGTATGAGAAAATACAAAGGCCATATCCTTAGTAACCTTCTAATATAAAATTTAGGAACATTTATACCACCATTTTGTTGGATTTCTGACAGCATCAGGTAAGTAATGAGAAACCCGGAAATCAAGAAGAAAAATTCAACTCCAAGATCCATATTTTGTACAAACATCTTTAGCCATAATCCAAAGCTGTTCATGTTTTCATCCGTAGGAACTGTAATTGAATTGTCCTTTCTGATTGGTGAAGGTAAACCCTCCCAGCCTATTACTGCAAAATAACCGTGAACCAAAACTATCATCATGGCCGCAATAAAACGCAGCACATCAAGATTGTGAAAATGTACGTGTTTGCTGTTGCTGTTTAGTGTTGACATTTACAGTGAAAATCAACTTAGATTTTCTTCCTTACTGTCCTTTGCTCAATTCGCTTTTCATACAAGTCCCCTTGAAATATTCGATGCACATAAATGCCGGGTGTGTGTATATGGTCGGGGTCAAGCGTTCCGGCAGGAACCAACTCCTCCACTTCAGCTATAGTGATTTTACCCGCCATTGCCATTAATGGATTAAAGTTTCTAGCAGTACTCCTGTAAATTAGATTTCCAGCCTCATCACCCTTCCAGGCTTTCACAATCGCAAAATCTGCATGAAATGCTTCTTCCATCAAATATTCCTTTCCACTAAAATTTCTAACTTCTTTACCAATTGCAATTTCAGTACCTACGCCGGCAGGTGTAAAAACAACCGGCATTCCGTATCCGGCCGCAAGACAGCGAGTGGCAAGTGTACCTTGAGGAATCAAATCAACCTCTAGTTCACCACTTAACATTTGTCTTTCAAATTCTGCATTTTCACCTACGTACGAGGAAATCATTTTTTTTATTTGTCTTGTTTGCAAAAGCAGACCCAATCCAAAGTCATCAACACCGGCATTATTGGAAATGCAGGTTAAGTTTTTCACCCCTTTTCTAACGAGTGCATTGATGCAATTTTCTGGAATTCCACAAAGCCCAAACCCTCCAACCATTAGAGTCATTCCGTCTTTAATGTCATTTATTGCCTCGTCGGCTCCGCTTACAACTCTTTTTATCATACTTAATTTTTTAATGTATTTGTATCAGTAACTTCAGTTTTTTTGTTTGGATGTTTGCAATCTAAGAAAACTAAAATAGCAATTATTCCCCAAAAGGGAATGGCTGCTTTATCTGTGTCTAGAAAATTGTTTAGAAATCCATGTAAAAAATAGGTAGACAACCCTAACACGCTACAAACTGCAACTATTTTCAGGTTTCGGTCTTTGGTGTTGTAAACGACTCTGTAACCTGTACTAAAAACAACAATTAATAGAGCAAGCATAAGTAACAAACCTAATACACCTTGTTCGCTCAAGGGACCAAGGTATTCACTATGAGCGTTACCCCCTGTTCCGGCGTTTGTACTTATTATCGTTCGTTCGCTGGATTTTTGATACGGGGCATATTGAAACATATATGTGCCCGGCCCAAATCCAAAAATTGGTCGTTCTGAAAACATCCTAAGTGCGGAATTCCACCTGTTGATTCTTTCAACGTTGGATGCGTCAGTCGAAATATTACTTATTGATTGAACGTTCTCGGTGAAATCGCCCGTAGAATCTGTTCTGTTACTGCTTAAAGCGATTGTAATTTCGGTTTGAAAGAGAAAAAATATTCCTGCCATTGCAATAGCTAAGGACAATAAAACTCCAAATCGTATTCTGAAAAAAAGTGTGACACCAATTCCCATCGCGGCAATTATGCTAATCCATGCGGCACGTGTATAAGAAAGTATAAGCGCAAAAATAAACAAGGAGAATACGAAAAAAATCAAGAGTCTGATGTGTCCGGCAATACCCTTCAGAAAAATAAATCCAAATAGAAACGGAATGAAAAACGCAAGCATGGCTCCGTATGAGGTATGGTCATTATAAAATGGCTTAACTACCCAATCTGCCGCATCTTCGGTAAGTCCTTGCTGGTAATGACCAATAATAGTGTAAATAATAACTGCAGAGAAAGGAATGGCGTATAGCCAGACAATATTGAAAATATTTTTTTCATTTTTGAATAAATGCGCCGAAAGGAAATAAGCTGTTGAAACAAACCATAGTTTAGCAATCACATATTTCATAGACACAACGGGCATGCTGCTTGTTACGGTTGTAATGAGGGCCCAAATAATTTGAGCAATTAAAACTAATGTTACAGGATGCCTCCAAAAAGATTTCTCTACAACGCCTGAATGAATTTCATTGAAAATAAAAATGATCATTATACCCGCAAGCACCGGCTCTGTTGGAAAACTCAGGTCAAGTGTGTCTCCTGTTATTCCAAAGTCCCTTAAAGAAACCGAAAGCGGAGTGAAAAAAATCACACCTTTTATCAATGAGTCTAACTTGAATATAGCAAGAAAAAAAATTAGAATTATAGCAGGGCTAAGGCAATAAACATAGAATAACGAGTTTTTATTGATTAGAAAATAAACTATACCAAAAATATTCAGAAGGCAAATAACATAGAAAAGCAAGATATTTTTATTCTTGGTCAACAAAGGTTTAACCGTTAACAGGATTTTTAATTCTGTCCATTATAACATAAAACAAACTTGCCAGAAAAACGCCTGATGTAACAAATGCCAGTGATATCAACCAGCGGATGGGCCATGCCTTTCTTACCGGGATGTTAGGTTCAGCCACAACTGTAGTGTAAGAGAACTTCTTATTCAGATCACGTATTTTATCTTCAAATTCTTTTTTGGTTTTTTCATACTCCTTCACTTCTCTAACCATCATTTCATCGAGAATTCTGAATTTACCGCCATTTTGCTTAAGTAACTGCATCTCATCTGAAAGATAGGACATGGATGAAGGACTTTTACCATTTGCAAGACCTTTATAATAATTTTTCGATGCCTCTCTCACTTGAATTTTATAATCAAGTATCCCATACTTAGTTCTGAAATCTTCCATTACCTTATCAACGGAGTCAATACTTTTTTTCTTTTTACTTAATTGTAAACCATACATCTCAGAAAACTCCCTAGTTTTGTCATCATGTAGTTTCTTAACCATTAGATTTACATTTTTGATGATGGAACTATTTACTGCTCTAGCCTTATTACCGTCTTCATCCAAAACCTCAATTATTACCGACTCAAATCTCGTCTGAGAGAATTTTACTTGTTCATCAAAAATCTGTGAAAAATAAAATTCAAACAGTGGATCCAAGGTGTCAAGTTTATAACTCTTCCAGAGCTTCTGCTCTCTCATCACCATCATTTTAAGTTTTCTGCTTTGTAATATTTGCATTAATTGCTCAGTAGGGGATTCGAGTGAAAATGGAGTAAGATTTGCCGGATAAACTACAGATTCGGATTTGTATTTCGGCTTCATGAATACCGGCATGGTAACCACAATACTAACAATAAGCGACACAACACCAACAACCAAAATGTTTTTCCATTTTGATGACAGAAGACGAACAATTTTTATATTACTAATTGCCGTCATGATATTTCCGTCATTTTTTTTTTAAACCTGTTGAATCTGTCAATTATTAGCAATACCATCACAGATCCGAAAAACGCTGATATTGCCGAAACAAATACTATAATCCACCTTACAGGCTTTGATTTTTTATCCGGAATCTTTGCCTTCTGTACCTGAAGATTACTTGGAAGATTTCTTGTT
This sequence comes from Bacteroidota bacterium, assembly GCA_046302135.1. Lineage (GTDB taxonomy): Bacteria > Bacteroidota > Bacteroidia > B-17B0 > Aurantibacillaceae > AM-1111. The sequence continues at coordinate 12,479 of JBKCIQ010000047.1, forward strand.
GCATTAAGATAGGCGGCGTCCAGTTTGGATTTTAAAAACACCTGCCGCTCTTTCATGAGCATTACTTCATTTGTCAAATTAAAATATGGGCCCCCAAATTCTTCGAATTTTTTAAGTTTTTCCTCAATTCTTTCAGCGGCACCACTATTTCCTGATGCCAGTGCTTTTCCTAAGCTTCTCGTTAATGCTTGAACCTGAAGATTGTATTCAAGCACACCCTTTCCTCTTATTTTTTGCATGCTGTCTTCCAACATTTTCATATGTGAAAGAGATTTGTCGTATTCTAGCTTTACAATATTAAGCGCCTCAACTGCGATTCTTCTGGTATAACGGTTTTTTACTGTGTCAGCAAAAGAAGCTACAGCATTGGCAATCATTGCGGCCGTATCAGGTGAATAATCATAAACTTCAACTTTTACAGACATCATATCAGTTCTTTTGAAATTTATCATCTCTTGAAACATTAAGTTCATCCAGGTGTCTTTATTCGGGTCATTTGTTGCAATTTTCCAATGTCTGAATAAGTCAAATTTCTTTACTACTAAATCCTGCAATTCTGAAGAGTTAAGAATCTGCATAAGCTTTTCTATGTCGTCCTCATCGCCTATGTCCATGTAGTCTTCTGCATATCCTTGCGGCTCTTCAGTTAGGTATTTACTTGCTGAAAAACTTTTTACTGCAAATAGAGAAGAAACAGCCTTGTATTGTGGCCTGATCATATAGGAACCAATCGCTGAAAATAAAATTGCTGCACCGGTTATGATTAAAAGATGTTTCCTCCATCCGTAAATGAATACAAGGATATTCGTCGATGAGTTATTAATGTCTTTTTTCGATTCCGTGTCCATCAACTATATTTTATAAACCGTATTACAGATTTCATACTAATCAATCGTATTACAAATGCCCAAATCAAACTCGCTAAACACATGGCAGAAAAACATATCATCCAAAAATACGGGTAATTTTTTAAATTACCATTTCCCGAAAAATGATGGCTTAGATAGTTGAAGAAAATAACCCCGGCCGCAAATAACATCAAAGTTGCAATCAATCTCGTGTTGGTTTTAAATTTAAATATGGAACGTGCAAGAAAAACTTGAATAACAGCTGTTATACCCTGAGTAATAAGACTTGAAATAGCGGCTCCCATTGCTTTGTATTTCGGAATAAGAATGAAATTCAAAACAACATTGATACAAATACCAAGCAAGGCCATTTGATTTAACTGTTTCAGGTTTCCGTTTGCCGTAAGTAATGTGCCGAAAATATAAGTGGTAGATATTGCCACAAAACAACACATAAGTATTGAAAATATATTATTTGACTCATTAGTTTTGTTGATTAGCATAGACAATTCTTCCGAGTAGAAGAACGAAGCGGAAGCCACAATTATTGCAGGAGTGATAATTAACGTAAAAGATAATTTTACCAGAGCCTCGATATTTTCTTTGTATTTTAACATCCTACTGAAAATTGGCAGAAGCTGAATACTGAAAAGATATGCTATCATGTTGGCCGCATCCAAGAGTCTAAAGGCCTTTGCATACATGCCGGCCTGATAAGCTCCGCTTTGCTTAATTGCCTCTACATTTTTATTGTCATTAGCTTCTGACAGCTTGTTATCTGAAACTTTCACTTCTGCTGAAGGTAGAATCCTTTCTATCATCACAGCGTCCAATCTATTGTAGAATGTCATAAGAAGAATTAATACAGCAAAAGGGAAACTTTTTTTCATTATCATCAGTGAAAATGGCCAGTTCCAGCTGAATGTAAAGTGGGATGTTTTTTTAAGTACAATTACAAAGGCTATGCACGCAGTCAGCAAATAGGAAATGGTTTGAGTGTAAACGAAAACCATGATGTCCATTTTTATTCCGGTAACTGATGTCCAGATGATAAGCCCGCAAAAAATGATCATGATGAAACGGTCTAGCACGGAAATAATGCTGTCTGTAACAAAGAAATGCAACCCAAGCAAATTACTTCTTAAATAAAGTATCATTGAAATTAAAAACTGATTAAATGCCAAAACAAAAAGAAGCTTGGTGTATCTGAAATCATAACCCATGCAAAAACCTAGAATCAGAGTAGCTGTCAGATAAACAAATGCAAGTGCTAGCTTTAACACAAAGAGTCCGGAGAAATGCTTGCTGAGCAGATGATTGTTTTGAGCAATATTTTTATTATTGAAATTTGTAATGCCGAAATCAAGAAGAATATTCAGTAAAAAAGAAAAATTGAATAATGCAAAGTATTCACCGTATTCTTTGTTTCCTACTATATTTTGAACATTAGGTTCAATAATCAGAATCCACCCCGGCTTAATAAGCAGATTCATGAAAATCAGAACAGCTAGGTTAGTGATGAATTTCTTTTGCACAAAGCAAATTTTTCGAGGGCGCAAAGATACAATTTACACCTGATACTTGAAAAATGTTTTTGATGTCCAGAGGCAATATTTACATTAAATTTACGTTCTTTTAAGTTGTGCGCGTCGTTGTAAATACAAGAATGTTAATTACTGACAGAATTGACGGCATAGGGCGCTTTTCGCTGGAGATTTTAAAAAGAATAACTATTGCTAATCCGGAGACGCATTTCGTTTTTTTATTTGATAGAGAGTACGATGATGAGTTTATTTTTTCTGATAATATAACACCCTTGGTGCTATCACCAAAAGCAAGACACCCTTTACTTTATTATTTTTGGTTTGAGTTTTCTGTTAAATCGATTTTAAACAAGATGAAACCTGATGTTTTTTTTTCTCCTGACGGTTTTTTATCTCTCAACGCTGACTGTAAACAAATTGGCGTCATACACGATATTAATTTTTTTCATTATCCCGATGATTTAAAATGGATTTATTCGAAGTATTATAATTATTTTTTTCCTCGTTTCTCGAAGAGAGCGAATCATATATTTACAGTTTCAGAGTATAGTAAGAGCGATATCATTAAAAATTACCAATTGAGTCCTGATAAAATTGAAGTGATTTATAACGGTGTCGGTGAAGGGTTTTTTCAAAGAGGTGAAGAAAAAAATAAAGCCACTAGGTTGAATTTTTCTAAAGGTTGCCCTTATTTTTTATTTGTTGGCAGTATTCATCCCAGGAAAAATATTCCAGTTTTACTTAAGGCATTTGATTTATTTAAAAAACAGTATGGAACAGATCACAAACTCCTACTTTGCGGACAGCTTTTCTGGGGTATGAGTGAAATTGAAATTGTTTTTGATAAGATGGAATTTAATTCTGACGTTATTATTACCGGTCGGGTGGAGGAGGAGAAGTTACAGGAAATTTATTCAGCTGCAGAGTGCCTAACATACGTTCCATACTTTGAAGGATTTGGTATTCCGCTCGCAGAAGCTATGGCCTCAGGAATTCCAATTATTAGTTCAAACACTTCTTGTATGCCGGAAGTTGTTGGTGATGCGGGATTGCTGGTTGATCCGAATAATGTTGAAGAAATAAAAAATGCAATGCACAGAGTTATATCTGACAATCACCTGAAAAAAAATCTGATTCAAAAAGGTATCGAAAGAAAAAAGCTGTTCGATTGGGATAAAAGCGCTGAAAAGATTTGGGAATGCATGAAGTTGATTGTAGAGACATGATTACGGGGAAAATGTGTTTAGAAACTGAACAGCAATAGATTTGAGAATTGTTTTTTGCTTGAGGTACCTAATTTGCTGATAATGTATAGCCTCAATTTCTTCCTTCATTCCCGCCAAATTTCGTAAATTCGCTATTTCATTTTTACTTGAATGAGTGAACAAAAAATTCAAATGGTTGATCTTAAAGGTCAGTACCTCAAAATTAAATCTGAGGTGGATGCCGCCATTCAAAATGTGATAGACAATACTCAATTCATCAATGGTCCTGCAGTTGCTTCCTTCAAATCCAACCTCGAAAAATACCTTAATGTAAAAAATGTCATCCCATGCGCTAACGGTACTGATGCACTACAGATTGCCATGATGGGATTGAACCTACAACCCGGCGATGAAGTAATTACTGCGAGCTTCACTTATGTTGCAACCGCTGAGGTAATAGCACTTTTAAAACTCACACCGGTTTTAGTTGAAATCAATCCTCAAACTTTTACTATAGATCCTGAAGCAATTGAAAGAGCTATCACCCCAAAGACCAAAGCAATCGTTCCGGTTCATCTTTATGGCCAGTGTGCAGATATGGAGCGCATCATGCAAATTGCCAATAAAAATAATTTGTATGTGATTGAAGATGTTGCACAGGCTATCGGCGCTGATTATACTTTTTCAGATGGACGCAAAGCAAAAGCAGGCACTATTGGAACAATTGGCTGCACTTCATTTTTTCCATCAAAAAATCTCGGATGTTATGGAGATGGTGGTGCAATGTACACCAACAACGATGAACTCGCCGCTAGACTAAAGATGATCGCTAATCATGGGCAAAGCGTTCAATACATTCATGATGAAATAGGAGTGAATTCAAGATTGGATGCCATACAGGCCGCAATTCTTGATATAAAGCTGAAACACCTTGATGAGTATGCAAATGCAAGAATTCGCGCGGCTGATTTTTACAATAGTGCGCTTGCTAATCATCCAAGAATAAGTACGCCGATACGTTCAAAATTTTCTACACATGTTTTTCATCAGTACACCATAACTTTGAAAAACACTGATCGTGATGCGGTAAGAAAAGAACTCGCTGATAAGGGGATTCCAACCATGGTGTACTATCCAAAACCTTTACATCATCAGAAAGCATATTCGAATTCAAGATTCCGTGATGAAGATTTTCCATATACTGTTGACCTTTGCAAGAGGGTACTTTCTTTGCCCATGCACACAGAGTTGGATGAGGACACTTTAAACTATATTTGTACGGCTTTGAAAGAGGCTGTTGAAAATCATAAAAATTAATTCTCGCAATGAAAATAGCTGTAATTGGAACCGGATATGTTGGCTTGGTTACCGGTACCTGTTTGTCTGAAACAGGAAATGAAGTGATATGCGTCGACATTGACGTAAACAAAGTGAATAAAATGCGTGAAGGAATTATTCCTATCTACGAACCTCATTTGGATGTTTTATTCCACAGGAATATTAAAGCCGGTAGACTTTCTTTTATCACTTCTTTGGACGAAGGAATAAAGGACGCAAAAATTATTTTTCTTGCATTACCCACTCCTCCGGGCGAAGATGGAAGCGCAGATCTAAGATATGTTCTAGGTGTGGCCGAAGATTTAGGAAAAATAATCACAGATTATAAAGTGGTAGTAGACAAGAGTACAGTTCCTGTGGGAACAGCAGATAAGGTGAGAGCCGCCATTGGAAAAAATGCAAAAACAGAGTTCGATGTGGTTTCCAATCCTGAATTTTTGCGAGAAGGCTTTGCAGTAGATGATTTCATGAAACCCGACAGAGTAGTTATTGGCAGCAGTTCAGAACGAGCGAGAAAATTAATGGAAGAGTTATATAAACCTTATGTACGTTCCGGGAATCCAATAATTTTCATGGATGAAAAATCTGCAGAGTTAACCAAATATGCGGCAAATTCATTTCTCGCCACCAAAATAACTTTCATGAATGAGATTGCGAATCTCTGCGAAAAACTAGGTGCGGATGTTGATATGGTTAGAATAGGAATTGGTTCTGATGATAGAATTGGTAAGCGATTTTTATTTCCCGGTATTGGTTACGGAGGTAGTTGTTTTCCAAAAGATGTACAGGCACTAGAGAAATCTTCTGCTGAGGTAAATTATGATTTCAAAATTTTGAAATCTGTAATGGAAATAAATGAAAAACAAAAAACGATACTCCTGCCAAAGATTCATAGTTATTTTGGAGGAAGTCTAAAGGGGAAACAATTTGCTGTTTGGGGCCTCGCATTTAAACCTGACACAGATGATATTCGTGAAGCTCCGGCCTTGTACATTATAGATGAATTATTAAAGTGCGGTGCAAGTGTAAGAGCTTACGACCCTGAGGCAATGAACAACGTGAAACAAATTCTTGGCGACAAGATAGAATATGCAGCTAATCCTTATGATGCGGCGGCTGGTGCAGATGCTTTAATAATTTGTACCGAATGGGGATTGTTCCGAACACCGGATTTTGAACGACTGAATCATTCACTGAAATCCAAAGTAATATTTGATGGGAGAAATCTTTACTCAATCGATCAGATGAAAGAGCAAGGTTATTATTATTCGAGCATTGGCAGAGGAGTAGTGAAATAAAATATTTTTAACATGAAAAGAGTTTTAATTACAGGCGCAGCAGGTTTTCTAGGGTCTCATCTTTGTGATCGATTCATCAAAGAAGGTTTTCATGTTATCGGAATGGACAATTTAATTACCGGTGACTTGAAAAATATTGAACATCTTTTTAAACTGGAACGTTTTGAATTTTATCATCATGATGTTTCAAAATTTGTTTTTGTACCTGGAGAATTGGACTACATCCTTCACTTCGCATCACCTGCAAGTCCTATTGATTATCTTAAAATTCCAATTCAAACATTAAAGGTTTCTTCCTTGGGAACGCACAATATTTTAGGCTTAGCAAGAGTGAAAAAGGCTCGTGTTTTGGTTGCCTCAACATCTGAAGTCTATGGTGACCCTGTTGTACATCCACAAACAGAGGAATATTGGGGAAATGTAAATCCCGTTGGGCCGAGAGGGTGTTACGATGAAGCAAAAAGATTCATGGAAGCATTAACCATGGCCTATCATGATTATCACCAGCTAGAAACCAGAATAGTACGAATTTTCAATACTTACGGCCCGCGTATGCGTTTGAATGACGGTAGGGTTTTACCGGCTTTCATTGGTCAGGCACTGCGTGGAGAAGATTTAACCATGTTTGGCGATGGGTCTCAGACAAGAAGTTTTTGTTATGTAGATGATTTGATAGATGGAATTTATCGATTACTATTAAGTGATTATCATCTGCCTGTGAACGTTGGAAATCCTTCGGAGATTACAATCAAAGAATTTGGCGAAGAGATCTTGAAATTAACAGGTGCAAATCAGAAATTAATTTCTTTACCATTACCAAAGGATGATCCAAAACAAAGAAGACCGGACATAAGTAAAGCAATGGAGATTTTGGGATGGGAGCCAAAAGTAAGTCGTTCCGAAGGATTGAAAATTACTTATGAGTATTTTAAAAATTTGCCAAAGGACGAGCTTTACAAAACAGAGCACAGAAACTTCAAATAATTTAAAATGAAAAAATATTTATTATTCTTATTAGCCTTTTCAGCAAGCTGTCATTTTGCTCAGACACCTATAACAATCACATCGGCTAATATGCCTGGATCAGGTGACACAATGAGGTATTCAATTGTTTCGCCCCAAGGGTTTAGTATATCTTTTACAGGCGCCAACGTGTTCTGGAATTTCGATACAATTCAATCCATTGGTCAGGATGTTTACAGGTACAAATCCTCTTTACAGACACCTTATGCTTTTTACTTTTTAGGCCTTAATCAATATGGTTTGAAGGTCGCTGATACAGTAGGTTTAGGAACCTTTCAGTTTTTAGATGTTTATAATTTTTTCAAAAAGACGAACACCTATTTTTCAGCTGAGGGAACAGGGTTTAAATATCAGGGAATTCCGTTGGCTTCACAATATTCGGATGATGATGAAATTTACACCTTCCCTCTTAATTACGGGGATCACGACAGTACCACCTATTCTGTTACTACTGCTCTTGGAGCAACAATTTCTTATGCGCAGAAAGGGTATAGAATTAACGATGTTGACGGATGGGGAACAGTTAAAACGCCATATGATAGTGTAAAATGTATTCGTGTGGTTTCAACATCTTATGGTGTTGACAGCATCAATTTCAATGGGTTTGGATTTTCATTCCCTAACGCGCAACGATCGTATAAATGGTTGTCGTTAACAGAAAAGATACCGGTACTTGAGGTTAGCGGCACTTTATTTAACGGTAATTTTAATGCCAATCAGGTTAGATACAGGGATATTTATCAGGCACCTCTAACCTCTGTAGACGAATCGATTGTTGATGAAAATAACATCTATGTTTTTCCAAATCCTGCCAAAGAAGTGGTATACATTCAGAACAACTCAAAGTCTAAAATTAGTATAAGTTTGTATGACATGAGGGGAGCCGTATGCTTTAAAAATGAATCTCAGATCTCAATAAACGAAATTAAATTGAACAGCTTGCCTACTGGAGTTTATCAGGTAGTTGTTTCGGATGTTGAAAGCCGGACCATCATCACAAAAAAAATTATTTTGGAGTAGTTTGTTAAATCCAAGATAAATTACATTCAGGCATCCAACTATAACTGTTTACCTTATTTCAGCCCCAAGCTTTTCTTTAAATGTCGCCAAGAGTTTATCCATTATCTTTTCCGTTTGAAGATCTGTTAGTGTCGCTTCATTGTCTTGTAAGGTAAAACTGATGGCATAAGATTTTTTATTTGAATCAATTCTATCACCCTCATAAATATCAAAAAGATTCACATCTTTCAAGAATTTTCTTTCTGCAGAAAATGATAGGTCAATAATTTGCTTGTACTGCACCTTTTTGTCGAGAAGCAATGCTAGATCACGTCTTACTGAAGGAAACTTTGGAATTTCCTGAAACTCAATTTTATTTTTGCCCGTCAGGTCTTGAAGCAAATCCCAATTAAAATCACTGAAAAAAACTTCCTCTTTAATATCAAACTGTTCAGCTAATTTCTTGCTAACTTTTCCAAGCCTTGCCAAAGGTTTGTTTTTCCAATTATATTCTAAACCAAATGAAATATCTGCGTCATTGTCAATTGGCGTTGAAGAGATTTTATTGACTCCAGTTTTCTCAATAATTGCATCAAAATAAGTTTTTATGGTTTGAAAATCACATTTTTTGTTTTGCCCATAAGGATTTTCATTAAATACTCTTCCGCAAATAAAAATTGCAAGTCTTCTCTCCTCTAAATATGGAAAACTTTTCTCCGCTTGGTTATTCTTAGAATAGACCCTGCCAAATTCAAATAATTTTAAGTCTGAGTTTTTCCGGTTGTTGTTATATGCTATGCTCTCCAATCCGCTGAACAGCATATTCTTCCTCAGAACCCTGAGATCTGAACTTATTGGGTTGAGTACCGGTACCAGTAGTTCTTTATTTTCATTGTAATACTCTTCTTTCGATAAGGAAGTATTCATGATTTCATGAAACCCCAATGAAACCAATAAATCAGAAATTTTATTTTCAAGATTAAAGCTGATTGTGTTTTCGGTATTGAAGGATGAGAAGCTGATTTTACCACTTGATTCCACATTATTATATCCATAGATTCTCAATATTTCTTCGCATACGTCCGCTTCACGTGTAACATCTGCTTTAAATGGGGGTACATCAATCAAAAGCCCGTCATTTCCTTCGGTCACTATTTGCATTCCTAAAGATGTAAGAATGTTTTTTACTTTAGTTTTTGGAATTTCTTTTCCAATCAGGTCGAAGCAATTTTTATAGGAAAAGGCGATTCTTTTAAGCGAAATTGCATTCGGATAGACATCAATTGATTCACATGCAATATTACCACCTACAATTTCTAGAATAAGATTTGTCGCTCTTTTCAAAGCAACATGAACCATATCCGGATCCGTTCCGCGCTCAAACCTAAAAGATGCATCTGTTTTTAAACCATGTCTGCGTGAACTCGCCCTTATCCAATCAGGTGAAAAATAAGCTGATTCCAAAAATATTGCAGTAGTTTCATTACTTACGCCACTATTTAAACCACCAAAAACCCCAGCAAGACACATCGGTTTAACCTCATCACAAATCATCAAGTCTTTATCCGTTAATTCTCGCTCTGTTCCATCTAGCAAAACTATTTTTTCACCTTGCCCGGCAGAACGAACAACAACTTTTTTCCCCGAAATTTTGAATGCGTCGAAAGCGTGCAGAGGCTGTCCGGTCTCGTGCAACACATAATTGGTTATGTCAACAATGTTATTGATAGGTCTTACACCAATAGAGTTTAAAGAGTTCTTGAGCCATTCAGGTGATTCACCTATCTTAATACCGGTAATAACCAAACCGCAGTATCTCTTACATGCATCTTGATTTTCAACTTCAATACTAACGTTCCACGTTCCGCTGGCATCAGGCAAATTATTGATTCCCGGCACTTCTGCTTTATGAACATCAGAATCTTTAATGCAATTCAGAATTGTTGCTAATTCTCTTGCAACGCCGTAATGAGACGCCGCATCACCTCGATTTGGTGTTAATCCGATTTCAAAAACAACATCTTCTTCTATTTTGAAGTATTCAGAGGCAGGCATTCCTACTTTGGCTTCATTATCCAAAACCATAATTCCTGCATGGCTTTTGCCAAGGCCAATTTCATCTTCAGCACACAACATCCCTTCTGAAACAGCACCTCGAATTTTAGACTTTTTAATTACAAAAGGCTCGCCTTCCGTAGGAAATAATTTGGCTCCTACCGTTGCAACAACTACTTTTTGCCCTGCCGCAACATTCGGGGCGCCACAAACAATATCCAATAATTCTGAGCCGCCAACATTAACTTTTGTAAGTGAAAGCTTATCCGCATCAGGGTGCTTACTTTTTTCAACTACTTCACCAATTACCATTCCTTTCAATCCTCCCTTAATGGTCTCAACTTTTTCAATACTCTCAACCTCTAACCCAGAGCTTGTAAGAAGTTCGGCAACTTCATCGGGAGTTTGATTGAACTGAATTAATTTTTTAAGCCAAGCGAATGAGATCTTCATGTTAATTTTTGTGTTTTACAGAGTTGCATTTATCATTCAACAAATAGGCAATGCTAAAAATCAAAAGCAACGCAACTGAAATTCAAGTTGCGAAATTAGTTAAATAATAAAATTGAAATACTTTTACTTAAAACGAAATTAAAAGAGCTGTCGTAAATGTGGTTTTATTATCTGTAAACCCATCAGAGTTATAAAATATAGAGTCATCAGACTTCATGTATTTGGCTTCAGTTCTCCACATTACATTTTTAAACGGTTTGTAGTCGAAGTTTAGTGAGGCACCGATACAGTTGTATGCGGCAAGACGGTAGGCGCCTGTATTCATGTCTACAACAGTGGTCGGAGTAACAATGACCATATTTTTATCCCAATATTCCTCAAATCTAAGCCCCATGTTTATTTTTTTACTCGGAGAATATCTGAACTGTAAGCTACCGCCATGCCATGCGTCCCATTTCCTATCAACTGAGTCAACTTTGACTTGTTGTTGAACACCAATATCCATTGCTAGTACCATAGAAAATTTATCGGAAGGATTCCACACAAAGTTTAAATCATGAAACAAACGGTATTGTTTTGCCGTGTCTGCCTTTTCGTTGCCTGCAAAACTACAGGAGTTAATAGTTAGCTTAGTTGTTGGCTTGAATGTGATTAGTGTACCTAGCGCCTTGTCTCCATTTGTTTCTTTTATGTTTTGCCACCCGTTCAGTATTAAGAACGTGAATGCCCATTTTCCTCCTTTGTCGTAATTAAGTTTTGCTCCTGTTTCAAAGTAAGGTGAGTTTTCTGCAATTAATGAGCGAGTTAGGGTAATGTTGTCTTTTCCAATGGCTGTTTCATAGCCAATATGGCTTGGAAACACTCCGACATCCAGCCAAAGGTTTTTTTTGATTTTGAATCCAACACTTGCTTCGTAAATATTTTGTAAGAGTACAGGTTCTGCGGCAAGGTTGTACTGTGCGTAATGTCCTGTCATTAAACTAAGTTGCCCTCTGTGATTGTCGTCCGAGTAGCCAATTTTGATCATTCCTAGGTTGAGATTTATCTCATTTCTTTGGGCATGATTATAATAAAAAGGTTGTTTGACTTGATTTTTCTGTGCATCAAGATCGTATGCATAATAATTTTCAATATAAGCCCCTAAAATTATTTTTCCGGTAGTGTCTTGTTTTTTTATAGAGTCGTTTTGACCAAAGTAGGTGTTATTTGATAATAATATTAGTAAAGTTATACCAAATGTAGCGCGGAGGGGTTTTTTCATAAAGGCGAAAGTATGAAAAACGAACCAAAAAAAACATTTTTTCAAAAAACTCTAAAAAACAGTTTAGTTATAAAGCTTCTAAAATCTATGCATTTTCACTTTTTTTGTTATTTACAGCGGCAATTTCAACCGTAACTTTGTAAGCAGCCAATTTAATAAAAACATAATGCTTTCATGTTTTTTGAATTGATATAATTTTATTAAGTTTGGCATCCTGAATAAAACAAAATAAAAACTAAAAAATAAAAACCAACCAATCATGAGCAAATCAAAAAGTTCAAAAGGCAGTTCTTCAGCAGCGGCCATATTTGCAGGAATCACTGTGGTAATTTCACTGATAGTTTCGGTATTAATTTACGCCTATGTTTTTGGTGCCGATGCAAACTTCTCTGACAATCCGGAAAATCACAAGCCGGTTGCTACATCTGTAGATGCAGTAAAGCATTATTACGGAGTTATTCATGCCGGTGGACCTATCGTGCCTCTTTTGATGACTGTTTTGCTTACTGTTATTTTCATATCTGTTGAACGTTTTATCACTCTTGCAAAAGCAGGTGGTAGTGGTAACACCGGAAAGTTTGTAAGAAATATAAAGGATCTTTTAGCAAATCATCAGATTGACCAGGCAATTGCCGCATGCGATAAACAAAAAGGTTCACTTGCTAACGTCGTTCGCTCAGGTTTAGAAAAATACAAGCATGTAGAAGGCGATTCATCATTGGATAAAGAACAAAAACTTGCAGCTATTCAAAAGGAATTGGAAGAAGCAACAGCGCTTGAACTTCCAATGTTGTCAAAAAACTTGGTTGTCATTTCAACATGTGCTTCTATCGGAACACTTGTTGGTCTAATTGGAACTGTATTAGGGATGATTCGTGCTTTCGGAGCTCTCGCTAACGCTGGCGCCCCTGATACCACAGCTCTGGCAACAGGTATTTCTGAAGCCTTGATTAATACAGCAATTGGTATCATTGCCTCTTGTCTTGCAATCATTTTTTATAACATGTTTTCTAATAAAATTGATTCCATGACTTACAGTATGGATGAGGCAAGTTTTACAATTGTTCAAGAATTTTCTGCTTCCGGAAAATAATTTATGGAATAAATGAATCTTTTGCATCAAATAGCTAAAGTCGCTGATTTAGGTTCAAAAGGTTCTTTGAAATATTAACGTTAACAAAAAAGGTTTAGGACATGCCAAAAATTAAAATGCCCAAAGGCAACCCCTCACTCGACATGACGCCGATGGTGGATTTGGCCTTCCTTTTGGTTACTTTCTTCATGCTTACAGCATCTTTCCGTGAGGCCGAGACTGTTACAGTAATTACCCCTAAGGCAAGATCAGTTGCAGATAAAGAGCTTCCAAAAAACGCCCTTGTTATTACAGTTGACCCTACAGGTCGTGTATATTTTGATGCTCAGTTAGATGGAGGTCCCGCTCCAAGGTTGGAATTACTGGATTCCATTACTGAGAATTATAAACTTAAGAACAAGCTCAATGACAAGCTTAAGAACGAGTTCTTAAGGTGCGGATCTTTTGGAATTGCTTTGGAAAAACTACCCGAATACCTTGCTCAAAAGGATGATGTAAAGAGAAAAAAAATGAATGAAGCTGGTTTGGGTGTTCCTATCGACTCATTAAATAATCAGATAGGCAACCTTGCAACCTACGGAATGAAAATAGGGATGAGAAATTTTAAGGAAAAGCGTGAGCAGGCCAAACGTGAAAATGCCCCACTAGATAAAGAAACGGAGCGTAAAATAATGCCTAAATTGTGCATTAAAGCTGATCTTGATGCGCCTTATATTAGGGTAAAGCAGGTAATTAAGGCTTTAACCGACAGAAAGCAGTATCATTTCACCTTGATTACTACAATGGAACAGAATTAATTATTTAATATTCAGATTTAACAATGGCAGAAATAGCTGAAGGTGGTGGCGGTGGCCACGGCAAAGGCGGAAAAAAAAGAGCGAAGAAGCAAAGTACCAAGGTTGATATGACGCCGATGGTTGACCTTGCATTCCTTCTGCTTACATTCTTCGTGTTAACAGCAACTTTCAATAAGAACAAGGCCATGGAAATAACATTCCCTGCTCCGCCCGATAAAAATGTTGAAATTCCTCCTGTAAACAATGCTGTTACATTTCTTCTAACTAAAGACGATAAAATTTTTTATTACGAAGAAGAGTTTGATGCAAAAGACCTTCCTCCAACCGTATTGAAGGAAGTAAGTTATGCTCCTGATGGCCAGGGCGGTGTTAGAGATCTTTTAAAAAGGAAAAACTCCGTGGCCTTTGAGGAAATGAAAAAGCTGGATGCAGAAAGGGAAAAAAGCAAAATGGCTGATTCAACTTATAAGAAAAGACTCGCGTCAATTAACAAGAAAAATTCTGCAGTTACAGTTATCATTAAATCTGATGATTTGGCTAAATACAGAAATGTAATTAATCTGATTGATGAATTGAAACTGATGAAAATAACCAAATTTGTTAACGTTGATATTACGGTTCCTGAATATGAACGATTAAAGGCCGCGGCTGGTAACAAATAAAATTATTGATTATGTTATTCAACAACTGGAACAACCCCGTATCATTTGAAAGAAATCAAATGGTATTTGCCAATCGCAACACAGCATATGGCGCTTATCAACTTAGAACGAAGTACAACAATAGGGTTATCATTGCTTTTTTTGCAACCGCTTTCTTCTTTGTTGGAATATTAATGGCTCTGTGGTTACCTTCTCTTTTAAGCGGAACTGAGGATGACGGTCTTGGGCAAATCACAATTGACCAGCAGGAGATTAATATGGAGCAGAAAAAAGAAGATCAGGCTCCGCCTCCTCCGCCCGAACCCCCCAAGCAACAATTGATTGCTCAGGTTATGTTCGTGCCTCCTGTAATCAAGAATGACGCAAGGGAAGATACAACTCGAATCATTGACCAAGAAGAAGTAAAAGACGAAAACGTTGCCCAACAAAACATTAAAGGTCAAGATGATTTCGTTGATCCGGGAACCACACAAACTGTGGTAGAAGAGAAAAAGGATCCTGAGATTTTTGTATATGTATCAGAGATGCCCGAATTTCCGGGTGGAACAGGAGCACTCTACAAGTTTATTTCAAATAATATTAATTATCCTGAAACGGCTAAAGAAGCGGGAATTTCAGGTAAGTGTTTCTTGAGATTTGTTGTAGGAGCAGACGGAAAAGTTGGTAAGGTTGAAATAAATCGTGGTGTTCCTGGTTGCCCGGAGTGCGATCGTGAGGCTACAAGGGTGGTAAAGTTATTACCTGAATTTAAACCCGGAAAAAACAATGGTCAATCCGTACCGGTGTGGTTCCAGTTGCCAATCAACTTCACGTTAAAATAAAAAATAAAAATTGACAATCAAACTCCTGCAGTAAAATGCGGGAGTTTTTGTTTAGTAACTATTCAAAAAATGAATATCCAGCCTAAAGTACTCCTTATTGTAAATTTTTTTATGGCAACTTTGGTACTGGTTTTTGGTTTGATGCTTTTATTTACGGATGTTTTTTCAGTACCGGGACAGGGTTTACTTATTGAGAACCCAAACAGAATTATTTTAGTAGTGATATTTATTTTTTATTCTGTTTATCGATATTTAAGAGGATGGCAGGTTTTCAAAAAGAACACCAGGGAATTGGAGAAGAAAAAATGGGAAAGAAACTGAATTTGTTAGGCACGTTTTTTTGGACAATATTATTTATATGCAAAAATTAGTTTTTCATTATTTCTTGGTAACGGTTGTTGTTTTATTCGTCTCCTGTTCAGGAAAAAATGAAAAAAATGAGGCGGCCACCTACGGATATTTGAAGTTCGGCACAGACAACGGTTTGCAGTACATTATGGAGTCTGAAGCATCTCTATTCAATTATTTTTATAAAAACGCGAATATTTCACCGGTTTTGATGAACGAAACTCAGTTGGTGGAGAACTTTATCAATAACAAATTAAAATTGATAGTCACATACAGAGATTTTAACGCTTCAGAAAAAAAGCTATTATTGGATAGGAAAGTAGTTCCTTATACAACCATTATTGGTCTCGAAGGTCTCGCACTTGTAGTCAATAATAGTTCTTCGGACACCTCAATAACAGTAAGCGATTTAAAAACACTTATTTCGGGAAAAGGTGAAAATTTTTCTGAATTAAAAAAAAGGTGGAAAAATATTGTTTTCGATGGTTCAGGTTCGTCTAATTACCGATACGTTGATAGCTTGATTAGTGGGCAAAAGTTGTCGGATTTCTGCTTTACAAAAAAGAATCCTCAGGAGTGCATTGATTTTGTTTCAAATAATGAAAACTCCATCGGTTTGATCTCTTTCGCAATGATTGCAGACAAGGATGACAAAAGGGTGCAGGAGACAAGAAAAAAAGTCAAGACCATTTCCGTTTCTGCTGATGGGAAAAATTACTTTCGACCCTCTCAGCGTTCCTTTTTTAATTTCGATTACCCGTTGATTAGGAAAATCTACATGCATACTCGTGAAGCCGAAGGCAGCCTTGCTATGGGTTTCATATCTTATGTTTCCAGTGAAGAGGGACAAATTGTTATAAAACAAGGTGGATTGATGCCTGCCAGGTTACCATGGACTAATATGAATGCTGTTTTTGAGCCCATGAAAATTAAGTAGGTAAATGAAATTTCCAATTTATTATCAAATAATTGTATTATTTGGCACGCAATTCGTATTAATTTTGTGAAACATTACATTGTGTAAAAAAGCAATTATCTTCTTATGTCGTTTGCAAATCACAATGAACGTTATTGGTAAGTTTTTGTTATTTTTGAGTAATAAATGGGTAAATTTCAAATTTTTGCAACTCTATACTTTAATTAAATACTGATTGTATGAAAATCAAAAAAATCTTTTCTCTTTTTTTCTTTTTAGCAGTTTCAAAAATATACGCTCAAGGAAAATTAGATTTTGAAAAACTGGATGACGCTGTTGTTGTAGTTGAAACATTTGATGTTAATGGTAATTATTACGGGCATGGCAGTGGATTTATTATTGATGCTAAGGGCACTGTTGTGACTAATTATCACAACGTGATTACAGCGTCCTCATTAAAGATAATGACTGACATTAGTGGTGTTAAAGCAGAGTATGATGTTGATTTAATCTTAAAGGGCGATCGGGAAAAGGACTTGGCTTTGCTATCAATTAAAAGTAATGCTAAGAGTTTTCCATATTTAAACATATCTAAGCTGTTTCCAAAAAAAGGTGAAGAGTGTTGGGCCATTGGAACGCCTCAAGATATCAAATATATGAATACAATTAGTAAGGGATTGGTTTCCAATATACATGAAGATGGCGTTAATTTAGATGGTAAGATTCACTGGAAAGGAGATAAAATTATTCAACTAAATGCAGCAATTACACATGGTAGTAGTGGAGGAGCTTTATTAAACGAGAAAGGAGAGGTAATAGGAGTCACGTGTGGTGGCGATGATAATGATATTTCAGACAAAAATGATTTATTGGATAATCTTAATAAAAATCGTGCTCAATTAAATTTTGCCATTTCAATAGATGAAATTAATAAACTTCCATTAATAAATAAAAAATCCGTAGTAAATCCAGATGCCATTCCATGTCAATTAGGGTTCTATACAAACAATCCGTATACTAGTTATGTTTCATTATATATCGATAGAATTTATGTTGGTAATTTCACGAAGTATTTCCCTAATAATTCAACGCCATCATGTGGCCAAGAAGGTACAATTACTAAATATCTTTACGCTGGTACGCATTCATACCAAGTCTATTACGCCGAAACTGGTGATTGGTTTTATGGTTCGATTAACTTAAATCCTGGTGAATGCCAAATGTTTAGAGTCGCGAGCCAGTCTACACAAGATCAAATTACAAAAGATGAATCTACCATTAAGGGAAACAATAGTCAAAATAAAAAATCTCAAATACAAATTGCCATTTCAAAAACGGATAATGAAAGATTTGAGGAAGCTATTGCCGACTTCAATTCTTTAACCTCCAAAGAACCAAACAACGGCGAATATTGGTTTTATTTTGGTGAGACATATTTTAAGCGTGCCGCTTTAGAAGATTTTACCTCAAGTGATGTGGACAGCGCCATGATCATGTACAAGAAAGGGAATGAGATCAATTCCACCAATCCGCTTCCTTATATCGGAATTGCAAAGGTGCTTCTAATCCAGGGAAATGAAAAAGACGCAAACACCAACTTTTATAAAGCGTCAACATTTATTGATCCAAAAAAACCAAACCCTACTCATCAGTTAAGATTGGCAGAAGCCTACCTTGCCGTTCCCAAGTTTAGAAATCCTGATGAATCACTTAAATACTTAGAGAGTCTGATGAAGTCGGATGGTAAAAATCCGGAGGTGCATATTGTAAAAGGAGATGCTTTGTTTTACAAAAATACAGGTAATGCAGGTGAAGCGGTTAAGAGTTACGATAAAGCATATGAGTTGGATAAGAAATCATGCAGAGCCATTTTAAAGAAAGGAAGAATTTATAAAATGGCACGCAACGAAAAATTAGGCTTACAATATTATCAGGAAGCAATTAAAGTTGATTCACTTTTCGCTCCGGCATATCGTGAGATGGCGGAGTTGTACCACCATTTTGCATACGACGCTAAAGCTTTGGAGAATTATAAAAAGTATGTTCAATTTAACAACAGTGACGCCGCAAGAAAACGTTTAGTAGAGTTTATGTTCGTAATGAAAATGTATAAAGACGTTATTCCGATGATTGGCGATCTTCAGGCAAAAGGATTGAAAAGCTGTTATTTTTGGAGGTACTTAGGTTGGTCGTTGTATGAAGCCGGAGAAAAGTTCGATAAAGATGCTTATAAAAAAAGTAATGAAGCCATGGAAAAATTCTTTACTTGTGCCGGTTCTGATTTTAAATTCACACCGCAAGATTATAAATACAAAGGCTTGTCCTTGTCCAAGGCTTATCGCGATTCAATCCCGATGCTAAGTAAAGCAGTAGATGAGCTGAAAAAAGCAATTGAAGTTGATAAGGAAGCAAATTGTGATTTGTATGGTGATATTGGAATGCTTAGTATGAAAATGAATAAATATACGGAAACGATAGAGGCATACAACAAAAAAAGTTCTTGTGTTAACGGATTGAAAGGTCAGGATTATTACTTCCTCGGTCGCGCTTATTACTTCGGCAACGATTATAAGATGGCAGACACAACATTTGCACTTTTAATAAAAGCAGTACCTGCAAATCCTTTAGGTTGTTTTTGGAGAGCGCGCGCGTCCGTAATGCTGGATGCAAAAAATGAAAAGTGGTTAGGAAAACCTTATTATGAATGTTATTACAATGCAGTTAAACCTGAAGAACGTACGGCTCCCGGGAATAAGGCTTTCATGAGTGAAACATTGGATTATTTGATCAACGAAAGTATCAATGGTTCAAAAAACAATGAAAAAGCCAAGGAGTATTTAGACATCCTGACTAAAGTTGATGCCAAATACGCTAAGATACCGGGCTTTAAAAAACTTTTGGGAATAAAGTAATCAAATCGCGATTAGATTATTTTACCGAAGCTCTTTCAAGTCGGTCATTAATGGCTCTGCCTAAAAATTCATCCGGAAGTTTCTCTGCAAGAATAATATCAATATCGTATTCATCCATTTTTCTCATTGAGGAAAATAACTTTTGTGCCGCTTCCTTTAAATCACCTTGCTCACTCAAAACAATATTATTTTCATTTTGATATTTTTTTTGAAATGAAATTATACCACACTTTTTTTCATTATTATACATCAATAAATTTTCAATATTTCCAACTAAAAGGTTTTTCCTGGGAGCGTAATGAGTTTTCAATTGTCCGGGAGCTTTAGGGTCGCTTGAAACGTTAAGACAGATTTTTACTTTTCCTACTAACTTTTCAACTTCTTCTACTGCCAGACCTCCAACTCTGTAAATTACAATTTCATCGTTTTCAAATCCGATTATCGTGGATTCAATTCCAACCTCACAAACTCCTCCATCTAAAATGTAATTTACTTTTTCTCCCAGTTGAGCTCTAACATGTTCCGCACAAGTAGGACTTACATACCCGAAGGGATTTGCACTTGGTGCGGCAAGCGGAAATTCTAAAGACTCTAGCAACTGAAGTGTAAGCGGATGTGATGGAATTCGAACTGCTACGTTAGGTAATCCGCTCGTTACAATGTCCGGTACAATTTCACTTTTTGGCAGTAGCAAAGTCATTGGGCCTGGCCAGAATTTTTCAGCCAACAACATTGCGTTTTCAGGAAAAAACTCAATCAGCTTTTTTATTTTTTCGATGGAGTTGGTGTGTAAAATAAGTGGATCAAAAAAAGGCCTGTTTTTGGCCTCAAAAATTTTAATAACGGAAGACGTATCTAGTCCGTTAGCCGCCAACCCGTAAACCGTTTCTGTTGGAACAGCTACTAAATTTCCTTTTTCTAATTCAGATTTGGCAATAAATATTGGGTTCAATAAATCTGTTGGCATGCAAGCAACCTAGTTTTTTAATAGTGAAATTGCCAACCAGGCCATTAGTCCACTTCCTATTTCCAATGCGTCTTCGTCGATGTCAAACGTTGGAGAATGCACGCCGCTTACAATTCCTTTTGTCTTGTTGCCTGTACCCAAACGATAAAAACAAGAAGGGATTTGCTGGGAAAACCAGGCAAAGTCTTCCGCAGTCATTCTTAAAGGTAATTCTTCTACATTTTCTTTACCTAGATAATAAATTGCGGCATCTCTGCAAATGTTGGTTGTGGATTCATCATTTTCTAAAAAAGGATAACCATTAATAATCTTCACCTCTGCCTTAGCTCCATACTCATTGGCCAATTTGTTGCAAACATTAATAATTTTCTCGTGTGAGGCCGCTCTCCATCCCTCATTCATGGTTCTGAATGTTCCTTCAATTGAAACTTTTTCCGGAATGATGTTGGTAGCTCCCGCTCCATTAATTTTTCCAAACGCAAGAACACATGGAATTTCGTTCCCGTTTTCATCGATGTTTTTATTCTCCATGAATTCCTTCTGCAACTCCATTAAAATTTTTGATGCAATTAATATTGGATTGCAATATTCTGACGGCATTGCCGCATGCCCGCCTTTACCTACAACAGTAATGTAAATTTCATCGGTACTGGCCATGTACATTCCGTTTCTAAAACCTACCTTACCTGTTTCCATACTCGGAAAAACATGCTGCGCAATTATAGCATTAGGCAATTTATTTCCGAATAAATTTTCTTCCAACATCAGTTTCGCGCCTCCCGGTAAAACTTCCTCTCCCGGCTGAAAAACAAACTTGATGGTACCTTCTAGTTCTTCACGCAATTCATTTAATATTATAATAGCTCCCAACATGCAAGACATGTGTACATCATGTCCGCAAGCGTGCATCACTCCATCATTTAAAGATTTATATTCGGTTTTATTTTGTTCCCTGATTGGAAGTGCATCCATGTCTGCACGAAGGGCAATGATTTTTGTTTCAGGATTCTTCCCTTTTATTTCCGCAACAATTCCGGTTTTCACAAATCCATCTTTGTATTCAATCCCGAATTCGTTCAATAAGCTTTTAATATAGATCGAAGTGTTGAATTCTTTAAAAGATAATTCAGGATGCGAATGTAAATGCCTGCGAATAGAAATAATCTTATTGCTAAAAATTTTAGCTTTTTGTTTTATGCTTTCTGCTTCAATCATTTTCAAAATTTTTTCTTTCGATGAAGTACAGAAAATTATTCAACAGTTCATCAAGCGGCTTTTAGTCTGCTGATGGTAGATCTTGAAAGTTTATCTTCAGCGAAATCTTTTGTAATAATGTACTCCGCAGGTACAGGCTTTTCAGAAGGAATATCGTACATTAAATCCAACATAATTGCCTCGCAAAGCGAACGAAGTCCTCTGGCGCCCAGTTTGTATTCAACTGCTTTCCCTACGATATAGTTTAATGCATCTTCCTCGAAAAGCAATTTAGTACCTTCCATTTCAAATAGCTGTTGATATTGTTTTACCAGTGCATTTTTCGGCTCTGTAAGAATTCTTTTCAACGAGTGTGCATCTAATGGATTAAGATAGGTTAAGACAGGCAGTCTGCCAATCAACTCAGGAATTAATCCAAATGTTTTTAAATCAGAAGGAATGATGTACTGAAGAAAGTTTTCACGATCAATTTCATTCTCGTCTGATGTTGTGCTATAACCAACG
The DNA here is from genome assembly GCA_046302135.1 of Bacteroidota bacterium. Classification (GTDB taxonomy): domain Bacteria; phylum Bacteroidota; class Bacteroidia; order B-17B0; family Aurantibacillaceae; genus AM-1111. The sequence continues at coordinate 34,738 of JBKCIQ010000047.1, forward strand.
GCCTGAGTATTCAGTCGTCTGGCGATGACTTTTTCAATTCCTACAAATGCACCACCACAAATGAAAAGGATGTTTTTAGTGTTCACCTGAATCATTTTAGCTTCAGGATGTTTTCTTCCTCCTTGTGGAGGAACATTTACGATAGATCCTTCGAGCAATTTTAATAATCCCTGCTGTACCCCTTCACCACTAACGTCTCGCGTTATGCTAGGATTATCGCCTTTACGCGCAATTTTATCCAACTCGTCAATAAATACAATTCCTCGTTCGGCCGCCTTTACATTATAATCTGCTGCCTGAAGTAATCGGGTAAGAACACTCTCAACATCTTCCCCAACATATCCCGCCTCAGTAAGAACAGTTGCATCTGCAATGCAAAAAGGAACATTCAATAATTTTGCAATTGTTCTCGCCATTAAAGTTTTTCCCGTTCCTGTTTCGCCAACCAGAATCAAGTTTGATTTTTCAATTTCTACTTCTTCGTTTTCTTGTTTACCGCTTCGAGAAACTCTTTTAAAATGATTATAAACGGCAACACTCATCACCTTCTTTGCCTCGTCCTGACCTATGATGTATTCATCTAAAAACTGCTTAATGGCAGCAGGTTTCAGTAGATTTAAAGCCTCTTCCGAAAATTTAAAAGTTTCTTGATCGTTCTCTGAGGTTACAATTTTATAGGCCTGAGAAACACACTGATCACAAATGTGACCATTGATTCCTGCAATGAGCATTTTTGCATCCTTTTTATCACGGTCGCAAAAAGAACATTTAATGGGGGTTGTTTTTGCCATGAAAAATTATTTGCGCGTCAGCACTTCATCAATCATTCCGTATGCTTTAGCTTCTTCTGCAGTCATCCAGTAATCACGATCACTGTCTGCCCAAACCTTTTCATAGGTTTGTCCACTGTGCTGTGCAATAATGTCGTATAATTCTTTCTTCAATTTTCCAATCTCTCTGGCAGTAATTTCAATATCTGAAGCCTGTCCTTCAGCCCCGCCTAACGGTTGATGTATCATAACCCTGGCGTGCTTGAGTGCAGTACGTTTACCTTTTTCGCCTGCACACATCAGAACAGCCCCCATAGAAGCGGCAATTCCTGTGCAAATGGTTGCAACATTAGGACGAACAATTTGCATGGTGTCATATATGCCAAGGCCTGCGTAAACGCTACCGCCTGGTGAGTTCAAATAAATCTGTATATCTTTCTTTGCATCCAGAGATTCTAAGAATAATAATTGGGCCTGCATAATATTTGCAACTTGATCGTTAATACCTGTACCCAAGAAAATGATACGATCCATCATTAATCTGCTGAATACGTCCATTTGAGCTACATTAAGTTGTCTTTCCTCAATAATGTAAGGCGTCATTGAGCTTACGTAAGAGTCAAATGTTAAACTTGAAATGCCTCTGTGTTTTACGGCATATTTTCTGAAATCTTTAGGATCGAACATATTTTTGATTTTAATTTTCAAATGTAAGCAATTTTCCAGCTAAAATTGGCATTAAAATTTACACAATTTTAATCCATTGAAATCCATAACAAAACATGTCAACTGCACGTTCTAATTCCGTATATTTGTATGAGAAATTTTTATTGAAAAAGATGGATTATAATACACAGCTGCCGCAGCTCATTTTACCTGAATACGGAAGAAGCGTACATCGTATGGTGGAATATTGCATGACATTAGAAAACAAGGACGAGAGAAATAAATGTGCCAATGCAATTATAATGGTTATGGGCCAGCTGAATCCTCATCTACGAGACGTGGCTGATTATACCCATAAATTATGGGATCATCTTTTCATAATGTCCAATTTCGATTTAGATGTAGATTCACCATATCCTAAACCTCAGCCTTCGAGTTTTAACTCCAAGCCGGAAAAAGTTGTTTATCCCTCCGGTAAAATTAGATACAAGCACTATGGAAAAATTACCGAAGAGATTATTGAAAAGGCTTGTGATTTTGAGGAAGGTGCGGAGAAAGAAGAATTGAAAAGAACTATTGCGAATCATTTGAAAAAATCCCACATGAGTTGGGCAAAAGACGCCGTTCCTGATGAAGTTATTTTAGGTCACCTATTGGAATTATCGAAAGGAAAATTAAAAATTGAAGACGCTTCTGTTCTAACGAGTAATGCTGACTTGATGAAGAAAAACAACATCAATTTAAATCAACAGCAGAACCTTAACCCTCATAAAAAACCTTTCAAAAAGAATTTTAAGTTCAACAAGAATAAATATAAACACTAAGGTATTTTTTCTCTTTCTTGTTTGTTTCACGTTGATAAGTTAAATCTTAGGTTTCATTTTTCATTGGTAATGAATTTTATTTTTGATTCAAATTAAAATCTATGGCTGTATTTGAAGTAACTGGTGGTAAACAGATGAAAGGAGAAATCATTCCACAGGGAGCAAAAAACGAAGCGCTTCAGGTGGTTTGTGCAGTTCTTATGACGGATGAAAAAGTAATCATCAGGAATGTTCCCGAGATTGTTGACGTATTAAAATTGATTGACCTTCTTAAGGAACTTGGTGTGAAAGTGGAAAAAATTGCGCCAGAAGAATTTTCATTTCAAGCGGATGCAGTTAATGTTGATTATATTGATTCTCCTGAGTTTAAAAAGAAAGGTGCTGCTCTTAGAGGTTCCATTATGATTGTGGGACCACTCTTGGCCAGGTTCGGTAAAGCGCTGATGCCCAAACCCGGTGGTGATAAAATTGGAAGAAGAAGGGTAGATACACACTTCATAGGTTTCGAGAATCTCGGAGCTAAATTTAATTACGATGCGGAGAATGAAATTTTTTCTGTTGATGGAAAGAATCTGCGAGGGGCTTATATGTTGTTGGACGAAGCTTCTGTAACAGGTACAGCCAATATCATTATGGCTGCGACAATGGCAGAAGGAATTACAACTATTTACAACGCGGCCTGCGAACCATACATCCAACAACTTTGTAAGATGCTCAATAGTATGGGGGCAAAAATTTCAGGAGTAGGTTCCAACCTTTTAACCATTGAAGGAGTAAAAAAATTAAAGGGCACCGAGCATAGAATACTTCCTGATATGATTGAGATTGGTTCATTCATTGGAATGGCGGCTATGACTAGGTCGGAAATTACGATTAAGAATGTTTCATGGGAAAATTTGGGTGTGATTCCATCTGTATTCAGAAGACTTGGAATTCAACTCGAAAAGAGAAACGATGATATCTATATTCCTTCTCACGAACATTACGAAATAGATACTTACATTGATGGTTCAATTTTAACTATAGCAGACGCCATCTGGCCAGGCTTCACACCAGATCTATTAAGCATTGTACTTGTAACGGCAACGCAAGCAAGAGGGACGGTTCTTATTCATCAAAAAATGTTTGAGAGTAGATTGTTTTTTGTAGATAAGCTAATTGACATGGGTGCGAAAATTATTTTATGTGATCCACACCGTGCAACGGTAATAGGTCTAGACCGTCAGCAGCAACTGAGAGGAATACAAATGGCTTCTCCAGACATAAGGGCCGGAGTATCTTTGTTAATTGCTGCGTTAAGTGCTAAAGGAAAAAGTACAATCTTCAACGTAACTCAAATTGATCGCGGATATCAAAGAATTGACCAGCGACTTAATGCAATTGGAGCAGAAATAATCCGCAAAGCATGATAAAGAAATACAGCATACTTGCCTTTTTTGTAATTATTTTAGGTTCTGCATTTTTCAATTATTCTTGCAAAACTCAAAAAACAAAAATTGTTGAGAATTACGAACCTCCCCCAAACATTACTGAAGGACTTGGAGTAATGAATAAGGCACCTGACTTAATTTTCAAAAATCAAAATGATTCAATAATTAAGCTTTCATCCTTAAGAGGATATTATGTTTTGATTGATTTCTGGGCGAGCTGGTGCAGACCTTGTAGAATGGAAAATCCTAATGTAGTAAACAATTACAATAAATATAAAAATGCGAAGTTCGTAAATGGAAAAGGTTTTCGTGTTTTTAGTGTTTCACTGGATCAGGCAAAGCAAGCGTGGGTGTTGGCTATTGAGAAGGATCAATTGAACTGGCCTTGGCATGTGAGTGATTTAAAAGGATGGGGTTCAGAGCCTGCGGCAAAGTATGGTGTTAACTTAATTCCTGCCAATTGGTTAGTAGACCCAAGGGGAATAATTGTTGCTCAAGGCTTAAGGGGAGAATTATTGGAGAGTACCATCAAAAAATATCTCGACACTGAAGACAAGAAAGGTTCCGTAAAATAAAAATTTTGTTGCTTTTCAATATTTTTATCGATTATTAATATAATTTAGTCAAGTTAGCGGTATTCATTGGCACACGGTTTGGTTTTAATGGGTTCAAAACAAATTACAATGAAAAGATTCAAATGGCTGGTATTAATGGCTTTTGTATTTCCGGCATTTTCAGTAGTTGATTTAAATAAAAAGCTCATTTTTACACATCTGCATGAAAACAGTAATTCAAAAGGGTTAAAGCCAAAAAAAAATTCAGCATTCAAACCAGGAGAAATATTGACCTACAGGCTTCATTACGGAATTATGGATGCAGGAATTGCTGTTTTGGAGGTTAAACCTGAAGTGAAAGTTTCAGGTGGTAGAAAAGTGTATCACATGGTAGGAAACGGGTATTCTAAAGGCACCTTCGATTGGTTTTTTAAAGTGAGAGATCGTTATGAGACCTTCATGGATTCTTCTGCATTGGTTCCATGGACATTTATTCGTAGGGTGGATGAAGGAGGGTATAAATTCAGTCAGGATTATTATTTTAATCGTTATAACAACAGCGTGAATGTTGGTAATAATCAATCTTTACCCATAAAAGACGAGACACAAGATATGATTTCATCATTTTATGCGGCTCGTAATATCGATTTTACCAATGCAAAACCTGGCGATGTTTTTACAATTGACAGTTTTGTAGACAAAGAGCATTGGCCAATGAATATAAGATACGTAGGAAAGGAAACAATAAAATGCGATATAGGGAAAGTTCGCTGTTTGGTCTTTCGCCCTATTGTTCAAAAAGGAAGAATTTTTAAAAAAGAAGAAGATCTTAAAGTATGGATTTCAGACGACCCTAATCATATCCCGATTAGGGCAGAGGCAAAGATTCTTATTGGCTCCATAAAACTCGATATTGTATCTGCGGTAAATACTTTGTCGCCTATAGCAAAACAGTAAAACATTATCAACACCTTAGGTTTTTTGTTCAAAAAAATCTTTCTTAAGCCAATACGCACTTCGTACTTTTATTCGAGTAATGAAGTTGAAAAAAACAACAGAGAAATCAGATAAGGAAACCCCTTTGATGAAACAATATAACAGCATTAAGGCAAAATATCCTGATGCAATATTGTTGTTTCGCGTTGGAGATTTTTATGAAACATTCGGGCAGGACGCGATAAAAGCATCTAATGTTCTTGGTATAGTATTAACGCGACGCGCTAATGGTGCTGCGGCTTACATCGAACTTGCCGGCTTTCCACATCATTCTTTAGACGCATATCTTCCGAAATTGGTCCGTGCAGGTTACCGTGTTGCTATTTGTGATCAACTCGAAGATCCAAAGATGACCAAAACTATTGTAAAACGAGGGGTAACAGAGTTGGTAACACCAGGGTTGTCTTTCAACGATAAAGTTTTGGAAAATTCACGCAATAATTTTTTAGCAAGTTTTATTTTCGATGGAAAAAACGCAGGCATTTCATTTTTAGATATTTCAACGGGAGAATTTTTGGTAGGTGAGGGAAGCCTCTCATACATAGATAAATTATTACAAGGGTTCAAACCAAGTGAGGTGCTTGTACGTAAAGACCAGAAATCTTTTTTTAATGAAAACATAGGAGGTAATTATCCTGTTTTCCCATTGGATGATTGGGCATTTACCAAAGAGTTTGGATACGAATCGCTCACGCGTCATTTCAATACGAGTACACTTAAAGGTTTTGGAATTGAAGATTTAAATCTCGCAACTGGAAGTGCAGGAGCAGTTTTGCATTACCTCACCGAAACCTGTCACGATAAAGTTGGACACATCACAAAAATAGCGCGAGTAGAAGAGGATCAGTATGTTTGGCTTGATCGGTTTACTGTGAGAAATTTGGAGTTGTTTGGTAACAATAGCGGAAGAGGAACCTGTTTCGCAGAAGTTATAGATGAAGCTCGTTCTCCAATGGGAAAACGAATGCTAAAACGTTGGATAGCCTTGCCGCTTAAAGATATCCAAACCATTAATGAAAGGCTGGAAGCTGTTTCTTTTTTCATAGAGCAAGAGTCGCTTAGAAATGATCTTTCTGCGCTTTTCTCTGAAGTTGGTGACCTGGAACGGTTGATTTCAAAACTCGCAGCTCATCGTATCAATCCTCGCGAAATGGTGCAATTGAAACGGTCTTTAGACATTTGTTTTCAAATTAAAGAATCACTCAGTCAATCAGAAAATCATTCTATTCGCGCTTCAGCAGAGCAAATTTCAGTTTGCAGTATTGTACGCGACAGAATTGGCAAAGAAGTAAGGGAAGATGCACCCATGCTGTTGAACAAAGGAAATGTAATAGCTGATGGGATTAATGATGAGTTGGATGAATTAAGGCGAATAGCTTTTTCGGGAAAGGATTATCTATTGCAAGTGCAGCAAAGAGAAAGTGAACGCACTGGTATTCCTTCCTTGAAAGTTGCGTTTAACAACGTGTTTGGTTATTATCTTGAGGTTACTAATGCACATAAAGATAAAGTTCCTACGGAGTGGATCCGTAAGCAAACACTTGTTAATGCGGAACGTTACATTACTCCCGAGTTGAAGGAGTACGAAGAAAAAATTCTTGGTGCAGAAGAAAAGATTCAGCAGATAGAAAATAATTTGTATCAACAGTTGGTGGAGTCTCTTGCTTCATCAATAAATGAAATGCAGAAGAACGCACAACTCTGCGCCAGGCTGGATTGTCTCTTAGGGTTTGCCTTGCTTGCAGTGCAAAATAAATATTGCCGCCCTCAGATGAATGAGAGCTTTTGCATTGACATTAAAAACGGAAGGCATCCTGTTATAGAAAAACAACTGCCGCCGGGACAAGAATATATTTCCAACGATGTTTATCTTGATAATGAGAAACAGCAAATCATGATGATAACAGGCCCGAATATGTCAGGTAAATCTGCTTTGTTGAGGCAAACTGCTTTGATTGTTTTGATGGCGCAAATTGGATCTTATGTTCCTGCTGAAAGGGCAGAGCTAGGGTTGGTCGACAGAATTTTTACACGTGTTGGCGCTTCGGATAATATTACTTCCGGGGAATCAACATTTATGGTCGAGATGAATGAAACAGCAAGTATTCTAAACAATCTCTCTAACAGAAGCCTTATTTTATTGGATGAAATAGGGAGAGGTACGAGCACCTTTGATGGAATTTCAATCGCCTGGGCCATTGCAGAGTTTATTCATCAGCATCCGAGCACAAAAGCTAAAACACTTTTTGCTACACACTATCATGAGTTGAATGAGATGAGTGTTTTTTTCCCTAGAATAAAAAATTATAACGTGTCAGTACGGGAAGTAAATAATAAAATTATTTTCATGCGTAAGTTAACAGAAGGGGGAAGTGAGCACAGTTTCGGTATACACGTGGCGCGTATGGCAGGTATGCCAATGGCCGTGGTAAATCGTGCACAAGAGATAATGGGGAAATTGGAAAAGCAGCATGAAATAAATCCGGGAGAAGGCGTTAGCGATTTTTCTTCACTTGAGCCTGATCAAAAAGCTAAAAACTATCAGTTGAGTTTTTTTCAGCTGAATGATCCTGTTTTGGAAAACATTAAGGAGGAACTGCTGAAAACAGAAATCAATGCACTAACTCCTGTTGAAGCGCTATTAAAGTTGAATGAAATTAAGAAAATGATTTCAACTCATTGAAATTAGCAACACTAGTATAATCTTTTGATTAAATTAAAGATTAAGCTCGTCCAAGTTGTTTTAGCATTCGTGCATGCTGTACAAGGGCACTCCAGAATGTTGGCGCCTCGATGTACGGTAAACCATATTCCTTGGTAGTTTCCTTAACAATTTTTGAAATTTGCAGGTAATGCACATGACTAATGTTGCTAAATAGGTGATGTTCTACCTGAAAATTTAATCCTCCGATAAGCCAGGTAAGTGTTTTGTTTCCTGTACCGAAATTCGCTGTTGTTGCTAATTCATGAACCAGCCAAGGCTCAGAAATTTCACCTCCTTCATTAGGTACGGGGAACTTGGCGTCAGGTACTATGTGTGCTGCCTGAAAAATAATTGCAAGAATAAAACCCGCGATTAAGTGCATTAAAACGAACCCAACAATCGGTACCCACCAAGCAACAGGCAGGATTAAAACAGGGATTAATATTACGTATCCAAAGTAAATGGCTTTGGATAAAATCATAAACGACAACTCCATGTAAAACTCCTTTTTTGTTTTAATGAGACCCTTTTTACTGTATGTGAATACTTTTGTAAAATCAGTTAATAGAATACGGGCAAGAGTCATCAGGGTGTAGAAAAACCATGCATATAAATGTTGGTATTTGTGAATTGGCCGTCTTTTTTGATTGGGCGTAAAACGTAGAAGGAATGGCATACTTTCGGTGTCTTCATCCATTCCGTCAATATTTGTAAATGTATGATGAAGCACGTTATGCTGTATCCGCCACATACTTGCACTTGACCCTACAAAATTCATTGATAAAGACAAAAGGGTGTTGATGGTTTTGTTTCTGCTGAACACCCCATGATTAGCATCGTGCATAATATTTAGACCAATACCTGCAACTCCCACGCCCATAATAGAATAAATTAAAAGAACCACCCAAGGGTTTTCAATTTTTAAGGATAGAAGTAAAATATATGGGACTAAATAAATACTGGTCATTAAAATTCCTTTAAATACCATCTGAGTGTTGGCGTACCTTGAAATTTTATTTTCTTGAAAGTAATCATTAATTCTTTTCTTTAGTGTTTGGCTGAAGTTAACGTGTTGTTTTCTATCGAAACTTACGGATTTAAAATTCATTAGTGTGTTTTGGGTCTTAATTTATGTGTTCAATGTAAATCTTATGGTATCAAGCCTTCTGTCTTCAATCTTAAGATAAATTTTATCGAGAGATTTAGAAAATGATACGATAAAAATCCACTTAAGGCAAAGGTACGCATTTTTTAATCATGAAAGTTCAATATGTTATCTACTCGAGCCTTTTGAAAAGTTAATTAGTTATCATGTAATTGAAAGTCGGAGGTATTAACGGGTATTAATCTCTACTTAGAAATGATTTAAATGAGTAATATCAAGGCTATTTTTTTAAAAAAAATTGATTAACAATCAAAATTATACATAAACCAAATCAAAATGTTGAATAAAATTCAAATAACATTAAACAAATAGATCCATCTAACTTTATTACATTTATTGTTGATTTACTATCAAATCAATCGATTATGATTTTGTCAATTATGTTTAGAAAAAACAAATAAAAAACAAACATAAATAATTTTTGTTTTCCAATTGTCAAATTAAAGAAATGTGAATTGTTTTGCCTAATATGTGAAAAAAAATCAATAACATTGCATTGTAAAAATCAATGTAGTTTAAGGATTAAGTAATTCCTTAAATATTGTCATATTACACGTAATTAATTTTTAAAGAAGATTAAAAGAGCATGAACATTCAACATTTTCACAGTGCATTAAGTGCCGAATTAGAGTTAACTCAAAAATATATTGTTACCTTTTCCAAGTCTGAGGACAAGATTGTAGATATGGCAGTTCAGCACATTGTGGGCAACCGTGGTAAAATGTTGAGGCCCATGTTGCTGATTCTAACGGGAAGATGCCTTCACCTCGATAAAAATCCTGACGGAAGCGGCGAACAGGAACTTATAGAACAGTTGGCGAAATCTGCTGCAATTCTTGAGTTAATACAGATGAGTTCCCTTATTCATGATGATGTTTTAGATTATTCGTCTCATAGACGAGGAAAAGCCACACTGAACAATTTAAGAGGAAACCGTTTTGCCATTTTGGTAGGAGATTATCTCATAGCCCAATCAATTAAGAATTGTTATGCGCTTGTTCGACGTTCATCAAGGCTGTTTGACACGAAAATAATGTTTTCTTTTCTAGACAGTATCTCTAAGTTGGTGTTGGGGGAGGTTCAACAAAATAATTTTAATTATGATATATCTGAAGAGAAAGACGGAATTAAAAATTATTTTCAAATTGTAGAAAATAAAACAGCGAGTCTTTTCTCGTTAGCATGTTCAGTTGGATCAACAATAGGGGATAAGGATTCAGAAAACATAGAGAAATTCAAGGAATTTGGAAGAAACATTGGGATTTCATACCAAATTATTGACGACTTGCGGGATTATGCGTTTGATAAAGCGATTGCAGGCGAGAAAAATTTTCAGGACATTATTTATGGAATTAAGACGCTCCCACTTATTCATGCCGGTAACAATGCTAGTGCTGAGGAACAGGAAATCTTGAATAAGGTATACAATTCTAAAAAGGAAGTCCCTGAAGCAGACAAGTTGGAGGTTTTGGATATTTTAATTCGTAATGGAAGTATTGAGCATGCATATAATGAAGCTAAGAGCCATTTTGATAAGGCAAGAGAAATCTTAAGTCAGTTGCCTAACAATAAATTTTCTAACCTAATATCAGAGATGCTTGAGAATTTTTCATCTCACGGGGAGAGAGTGGTTGAGCACGTTATTAGTGTGAAAGTTTAGTTCCTTAACATTTATAGTGTAGAGCGGCGTATTTTACTTCCTTCAACCATTATCAAACAACAATCAGCCCTATAATTCGAATAATTTTGAATAATAGGGTAACTTTTTTTGATTAACTCAGTAAAAATTTTTAATTTGTATTAAATAAATTTTTTCGCTTTAACAAATTCTAAAAATGAATAAATTTTTTTTAATTCTAGTATCGGTTGTATACGTATCAACTCAAGCGATTGCCCAAACCTCCTTCAGTTGTAATTATCGTGAGTATTGCGATTGGAATGAGGAAGAAAAAAAATTTGATCAATGTAAAGGTTACGAGGAGTCGTCTCTTTTCGTAATGAATAAAGAGCAAACAATGTTCGAACACACCATTGTGTCAATGAAGTCTGCATATTATGTGAGCGAAAAGCAATACGACGAAGAAAATGAGGTTTGGACTTATGAAGTTACCAGTGATGTTGGAAATAAATACTATTATATTTTTGACCCTAAAAACAAAGAAATCAGGGCGCTTTATGTCAAAGAAGATAAAACGTATCTTATTCGTTTTTACGTTAAAGCAATTTTCTGACTCCTTCTTAATGAATTTCTTTTAACTATTTTCCTCTAGATAAATCATTTTCAAGAACTTTTTTTGCAACTTCATGGCAATCGTTTAAATATGAAACTCCTGCCGCCGTAGTTATTGCAAATCCTGCACTGGCCGCTACCGCTTGACCAACAAATGGAATATATTTAGAGACTTGCTTTACAGCTTGTCTTCCTATAAACTTTTTTAAAAGCATGATGGCCCCTTCCTTTGCAGCGTATTTAACAATGTTGTTAGCTAAAGGAGCTACAGTAGGCAATGCAATCTCAACACTTTTTAATTTTTCGTTGGTAAGTCCGTATGAAGATCTGATTGAAGAAAAAAGAGTTGCAATTACAGAAAGATCAACTGCAATATCTGCTCCGGGAATTGGATTTAACGCGTTTGCTGCAGCTGCACCGGCGGCGATGTAAACGTATTTTTTACAGGCAGTTCTTTTATTCTCCAAGAACTCCACAGAATAGGCCTTTGCTCCTCTTGCCCATCGCTCGCGCTTTGCCGGTTCCAGATTTTCCAGAATTAAATTTTGAAGCGCATCAAAGCCATAGTTCAATCTGCAACTGGTAAATACAACATTAATATCTTCTGCGTTCACTTGTTTTTTTACATCCGTCAAAATTTCCTCTTCGAGCTCACTAAGTTCTCTACCTTCTTCCCAAATTTCATCATGTTTATTCCTTACAAATAAACATACTTTGTCTCTCGATTTTATTTCCTTAAAAAATTCGCTGTCCGGCTGATGAAATTTTCCTGAAAAAACGCACAGGAATAAATCAAAGGTTTCAATTTTAAATTTCTCAAAATATCCTTCTTTCGGAAATTGCTTGGTTCCAAATCCAGGCAGATCTACAAGGTGAATTCCGTTCCAGTCATAGACTTCTTCTTTCACCGTTACATCTGTCCTTTGTCCTGTAACCGCAACATGATTTCCTATCAGCTTATTTAAAATAGATGATTTACCTGCACCAGGCTGACCGAAAAGTGCAACTCGTACATTCGAATTTTCTTCCTTCGATAATTTCTCTTTAATTTTTAAAAGTTCATTTTCAAGTGCCATATAGATATTAATTAATTAATGAATATAATTCCAATCATTCAATTAGAAACAGATTACTTCCCCCTAAAGTAGTAAAAAACTAAATTGTACGCTTTTATTTTCAAAATGGTTATTATACAATTTGAAGGTTTATTCAGCTAAAAATTTCAGATTCCTAATTTGCGATAAAAAAAATCAATTTTATTTTCAATAAATTTATATAAAATTGAAGCAGTAATTACTCCGGTAGAATTAGCAATAAAATCGCCGTAATCTCCACTTCGGGAAGAAAAAATATGGAATTGCATTAATTCCAAAACCGCTCCGTAAATTATGCAACCAATAAGAGGAATTTCGAGGTAAAATCTTCTGATGAAACTATTCTTTTCCTGGGTTTTAAAACCATGCATGTACAACAATTGTAGAACGAAAAAAATAAATCCATGTATCAATTTGTCTAGAGATAATAGCTCCATCCAGCTGAATTCCGGAATAGCTTTTCCTGGCATACTACACAGAATAAAAATTACCAGTGTCCAAACTAATGCAGGGATGTTTATTTTGAGGAAATTCATCAAAAAAATAAAAACTCCCAAGCAAAAGGCTGAGGGAGTTGAAAAATTTAGAATAAAATTTACTGACCTATCAGTGCTTTATAAGCATTAACGTCCAGTAAATCTTCAACTTCAGAAGGGTTTGAAAATTCGGCTTTAATCATCCAGCCTTCTCCATATGGATCTTTATTTACTACTTCAGGGTTACTGTCAATTTTATCATTTGCTTCCAGAACTTTTCCTGTTACTGGCATGAATAAATCTGAAACAGTTTTTACAGCTTCAACAGTTCCAAAAACTGCTTCTTTTTCTACCGTTTCACCAATGGTATTGATGTCTACATAAACTATATCGCCCAATTCTTTTTGTGCGAAATCAGTAATGCCAATGAAGACTATATTGCCTTCTACACGAACCCACTCGTGGTCTTTGGTGTACTTAAGGTTTTCCGGAAAATTCATGATTCAGGTTTTGTTTGCAAATGTAAAAACTTTGGTTGATTTGTCACGCGTTAACGCAGTCAAAACAACACAACTTGTAATAAATTGTAGCCCCGCCGCGAATCGAACGCGGATATCAGGTTCCGGAGACCTGCGTACTATCCATTGTACTACGGAGCCATGGTTAGCCCGCAAAGTTAATGATATTTTAAAGGAACGTCTTGAAGTACTGTTACAGCTAAAACGAGGAAAAAACAATTTATTAAAAGAGAGTTAGAACAATTACTTTTGTAATAAATATTTCTGAATTATTAACCAATCTGAAGCAAATACCGTTTTTTATATGGTTAATTTTGTATCAATGAAAATTTTGGTTCATCCAATTGATTTTTGTTTTTTGGCCGAATTAAAAATAATTGTATATTTGCAACATATATAAGTTTAGTGAGGGGGCTTGAGTCCCCTCTTTTTTTGGAAAATGCTGGAAAACTCTCTTATACTTAATTTAATTAATAGCCATATCAGTGGCACAGACAAGTTTTTGGTTGATTTGAAAATCAGTCCTTCTAATAAAATTGAGATTTATATTGATGCAGTTTCGGGGTTGTCGGTTAAAGATTGCGTTAGTCTTAGCAGGCACATTGAATCATCCCTAGATCGTGAAAAGGAAGATTTTGAACTGGAGGTTTCTTCACCGGGAGCAGAAGAACCATTCAAAGTCCGTGAGCAGTATACTAAAAACGTAGGTAGAAAATTAAAAATTGAATTGCTTGATGGCACAGAGCTGAAGGGTACATTAAAAAAGCACGAAGGCAGTACAATTATTTTGGAAATTTTGAATAAAGAAAAAAAAGAAAGAGGTAAAGGAAAAATAACAAAAAACGAAAACATAACCCTTGAGCTGGACAAGGTTAAAAAAGCCGGCGTAATTTTATCATTTAAATAAACAAAGCCATGGAAGGTGTAAATCTGATTGAATCATTTGCGGAGTTCAAAGAAAACAAGAACATTGACCGCGTAACATTAATGAGCATCATCGAAGACGTTTTCAGAAACATGCTCATCAAACGTTTTGGAACAGATAAAAACTTTGATATTATCGTAAATCCTGAAAAAGGTGATATCGAAATCTGGAAAAACAGAAGTATCGTTGATGATGAGTTTGCTGAAGACTCATTTGACTTTGATACAAATCGTCATATCTCGTTAACTGATGCAAAAAAAATTGAGCCTGACTTTGAAATTGGTGAAGATGTTTCTGAACCTTTAAAGTTGGAGGATTTTGGAAGACGTGCTGTTCTGTCTATTCGCCAAAATCTTGTTCAGAAAATTATGGAGTTAGAAAAAGGCGAGATTTACAACAAATACAAGGAGAAGATTGGTGATGTTGTTACGGCTGAGGTTTATCAGGTTTGGAAAAAAGAATTTTTATTGATTGATGATGATGGCAACGAATTAATACTTCCTAAAACAGAAACGATACCAACAGATTTTTTCAAAAAAGGAGATAATGTAAAGGCTGTAGTTTTGAAGGTAGAATTAAAAAATGCTACCCCTATAATTACACTTTCAAGAACTTCACCAGTGTTCTTGGAGCGTTTGTTTGAGTTGGAAGTTCCTGAAATTTTTGATGGCTTAATTACCATTAAGAAAATCGTTCGTGAGCCTGGAGAAAGAGCAAAAGTAGCAGTTGAGAGTTATGACGACAGAATTGATCCGGTTGGAGCATGTGTCGGGATGAAAGGTTCAAGAATTCATGGAATTGTTCGTGAGTTGAAAAACGAAAATATAGATGTGATTAATTTCACCGCAAATCCTCAACTACTTATTCAGCGTTCTTTGAGTCCGGCAAAAATCACGAATATAAAAATAGATGAGAGCGGGAAAAAGGCAGAGGTTTATTTAAAACCTGATCAGGTTTCACTTGCAATCGGAAAAGGAGGTTTCAACATAAAACTGGCCGGTAAACTTACCGGGTATGAAATTGATGTTTACAGAGATACAGATGTGGATACAGAAGACGTGGATCTTGAAGAGTTTGCAGACGAGATTGACGGAGACATTATTGATGAACTTAAGGCAATTGGATGTGATACTGCCAAGAGTGTACTTGAGCTAAGCGACGAAGAGTTGACGCGTAGAACAAAATTGGAAACATCAGTTATTGCTGAGGTTAGGCAGATTCTGCGGTCTGAGTTTGAAGATTAATTAAAGTTTAAATGAATGATTTTTCATTCTAAAAAAAGGAAATAAAATGTCAGAAGCAAAACAGTTGAGATTAAGTAAAGTTGCCAAGGAGTTTAATCTTGCACTTGGGACAATTACCGATTTTCTTGCAAAAAAAGGACACAAGGTAGAAGCTAATCCTAATGCCAAAATTGACGAGGAGCAATACAATATTTTGCTGGCAGAATTCTCCAGTGAAAAGAACGCTAAACAAGAGGCGCAACAAGTCTCTCAACACACAAAGCAGAAAAAGGAATCCGTAGAGTTAAATCAGGTTAAAATAACTGCTCTAAAAAAGGAGGAAGAAACTGAAGAGATTTTAATTAAAGATTTAAATATTTCAACCACAAATAAGGAAGAAACAATTAAATCCGAAGAGAAAAAAATTGCCGAAGTGGGAGAGGAAGAAGTTATTAAAGCAAAAGGCGATGCTAATCTTAACCTTAAGGTTGTTTCAAAGATTGATTTAGGCAGTATTAATCAGAAAACTAAACCTGAGAAAAAATCTACGGGTAACAAATCTGAATCTACTGAAGACAACAGCAAGAAAAGTAAAAAAACTAAAACTCAGGAACCGGAAATTGTTCCTGTAAAGGAGCCCGAAGTAGTTACTCCGGCGGCGGTAAGCGAAGAGGTAAAGGAAGATTTTCTGGAAACCAAATATGAGAAACTTGAAGGCCCTAAAATTATGGGGAAGATTAGCCTCACTCAATTTGAAGAAAAGAAAAAACCTGTTGCGTCCTCTTCAGGATCAGTAGATAATAAGAAAAAACGAAAGAGAATTAAGAAGGGTTTGAGTGAGGAAGAGATTAAGAACGTTGGGCAACAGCAACAGAAAATTCACAGAGATAAAGTAAAAGAAAGAGACAAAGACAGAAGAAGAGGTA
The DNA here is from genome assembly GCA_046302135.1 of Bacteroidota bacterium. Lineage (GTDB taxonomy): Bacteria > Bacteroidota > Bacteroidia > B-17B0 > Aurantibacillaceae > AM-1111. The sequence continues at coordinate 51,239 of JBKCIQ010000047.1, forward strand.
ATCAGAAAGTTGAATTAACGGAAGAGGAAATTCAACAGCAGATTAAGGAAACCCTTGCTCGTTTAAGTTCTCAGGGAACAAAAAGTAAAGCTTCCAAATACCGTAGAGAAAAGCGCGAAGAAATTCGTGAGCGAATGGAAATGGAGATGGAAGAGCAAGAGGCAAATAAAAAAACTATTAAGGTTGCCGAATTTGTTTCTGCAAATCAGTTGGCTCAAATGATGGACATTCCGGTGAATCAGGTTATTTCTACTTGTATGCAGTTGGGATTGTTTGTTTCCATCAATCAAAGGCTTGATGCAGAAACTATTTCTATTGTTGCCAGTGAGTTTGGATACCAGGTAGAGTTTGTAACAGTTGAGGCTCAGGAAGCTATTAAGGAGGAAGAGGATAAACCTGAAGATTTGACGGCACGTCCTCCGATTGTAACAGTTATGGGTCACGTTGATCATGGTAAAACTTCACTACTTGATTTTATTAGAAATACAAACGTTACTGCAGGCGAAGCAGGAGGTATTACTCAGCACATTGGTGCATACAACGTGAAAATGCAAAGCGGAAAATCAATTACATTCCTTGATACTCCTGGTCACGAGGCATTTACTGCAATGCGTGCTCGCGGGGCGAAAGTAACGGATGTCGCTATTATTGTTGTTGCGGCAGATGATTCTATTATGCCTCAAACAAAAGAAGCAATAAATCACGCGCAAGCCGCCGGTGTTCCTATGGTCTTTGCAATTAATAAAATTGATAAACCCGGTGCTAATCCTGATAAAATCCGTGAAGGGCTTGCGCAAATGAATATTTTGGTAGAGGAGTGGGGTGGTAAATTTCAGTGCCAGGAAGTTGCGGCAAAGTTTGGTAAGAACGTAGATCTTTTGCTTGAAAAAGTTTTGTTGGAAGCAGAATTACTTGAATTAAAAGCAAATCCTGCGAAACTTGCAAGTGGCACCATCATCGAATCTAAATTAGACAAAGGTCGTGGTTACGAATCAACTATTCTTGTAGAAACAGGAACTCTTAAAATTGGTGACATGGTTTTGGCGGGAAGTTATTTCGGAAGAGTAAAAGCCATGCACAACGAAAGAGGACAAAATGTTGAGAGCGCCGGGCCTGCAGTTCCTGTCTTGATTTTAGGATTAAGCGGAGCGCCTCAGGCAGGGGATAAATTTCACGTTATGCGTGATGAGCGAGAAGCGAAGGAAATTGCCACTAAACGTTTGCAACTTCAGCGTGAGCAAGGAATCAGAACGCAGAAGCACATTACACTTGATGAAATCGGACGTCGTCTTGCAATTGGAGATTTCAAGGAATTGAATATAATTGTGAAAGGTGATGTTGATGGTTCTATCGAAGCACTTGCAGATTCATTACTGAAACTTTCCACTGAAAAGATTCAAGTTAAGATTATTCATAAATCTGTTGGTGCAATCAGTGAGAGTGACGTAATGTTGGCTTCAGCATCCAATGCAATCATCGTTGGCTTCCAGGTTCGTCCTACAGGGCAAGCTAAGAAAATTGCGGAGACAGAACAGATTGATATCCGTTTATATTCTATCATCTATGACGCCATCAACGAAATTAAAGCGGCGATGGAGGGAATGCTTGCCCCTGAATTTGAAGAAAAAAATACTTGCAACATTGAAATTCGCGAGGTGTTTAAAATTACAAAGGTTGGTACCATTGCTGGATGTTATGTACTGGATGGAAAGGTGAACCGCAACACCAAAGTGAGAATCATAAGAAACGGAATAGTAGTACATACCGGGGAACTTGGATCATTGAAGAGATTTAAAGATGATGTGAAAGAAGTTGCCTCAGGCTATGAGTGCGGTTTAAACATCGCAAACTTTAACGATATAGAGGTTGGTGACATCATTGAAGGATATGAGTTGGTGGAAGTAAAGCCAAAACTTTAAAATTCATACAGTAGTAAACGCCCTGAATTTTCAGGGCGTTTTTGTTTGAGATGAATCGTATTCAGAATTATATTGAAAATAAATACATACGGAATCTGATCTTCGGATTAGTTACACTTGCAGTATTTTTCCCGGCTTTAAATTCTGATTTTATCCCTTGGGATGACAAAGAGTATATTGTTGAAAATCCTTACATCCAATCTTTCAGTTTTAAAAATATTTCTGCGCTTTTTACTCAGTCATTTATTGGCAACTATCATCCTGTTACCATGATTTCTTACACCTTTGATTATTTTCTATTTGGGCAAAAAGCTTCAGGATATCATGTAATGAATTTAATTTTCCATTTCTTAAATGGCTGCCTTGTGTTTTTGCTTCTAAATTTTTTTTTCAGAGAAAATATTTATTCATTTTTCGGCACTTTAATTTTTTTAGTTCATCCCGTCCAATCAGAATCAGTAATGTGGGTAGCTGAAAGAAAAAACCTGCTTTTTGTTTTATTTTATTTATTGGCCTTGCTTCAGTATTGGAGATTTTTAGATACCTCAAAATTGAAATACTATTGTTTTGCGTTATTATTCTTTATTTTTTCATGTCTAAGTAAGGCAACAGCGGTTACATTTCCTATTGCGGTTTTTTTAATAGATTACTTGAGTGAAAAAAAATTAACCATCAGACAGCAAATATTTAAAGTTCCATTTTTTATTTTGTCATTGTTGTTTGGTTTGCTAGCCATTCATTTTCAACAAAAGGATGGTTTTTTGAACTCGGAACATGATTTTGGACTTTGGAAAAATTCATTGCTGGCTACAAATGCAGTAGCGATTTATATTATGAAGTTTTTTCTTCCAATTAATCTTTCAACTTATTATCCTTACCCTCAGGGTATTGGTACACAACAGATACTTTCGCTCTGTGGAGTTTTAATAATGATTGCAATTGCCTTTTATCTTTTTAGAAGAAAAATCAGTCCGCTAATATTCATTGGTCTGTGTTTCTTTCTTATTAATGTTTTACCAATGTTGCAGATCATTCCATTTGGACAGGTGCTGGTTGCAGAGCGATACAACTACTTTTCTATTTTGGGGCTCATCATTTTTTCGGTTGGAATATTTCACTTTATAATTGAAAAAAACAATAAAATAAAAAAGCCTTTTCTGGTTCTTATACCTTTGTTGATTCTGGCTTTTTCTCTAACTTCATTTAACAGAAATAAAACCTGGAAAAATTCTGTTTTATTTTATTCAGATATTCTGAAGAAATTCCCGCAATCCGATGTCATATTAAATAGTCTAGGGGCGGAATATATGATCTTAGGCGACTATGCTAAAGCACACGAGTTGTTTGATAAATCTAAATCATTAAATCCAAAAAATCATTCTATCTATTATAATGAAGGTTTATGTTTTTTGAAAGAAAACAAGATAGAAAATGCATACGAGTCTTTTTCTCAGTCTATCGAAATTTTTCCATATCATAAGGCGCTTTTTGCTAGAGCTAGTATTCTTGAGCAGGCTAATCAAAATAAAAGAGCAATAGATGACCTAGATAGAGTTATTGGAATAAAACAAGATTTCTCAAAGGCATATCATTTACGTGCACTTTGTAAAGAAAAGTCACAGAGGGTAAGCGAAGCTATTGCTGATTATAAGAAAGCCATAGAATTAAGCCCAAATGATGCCTTATATCACCTTAATTTGGGTATAGCCTACGACAAAAATCTAAATCCTACAGAAGCAATGCTTGAATTTGATATCGCAATTAATTTGAAGAAGGATTATGCACAGGCATATTATACAAGAGCGATTGTAAAGTATAAGTTGAGAAAAAGTCCATGTGAAGACCTTAAATCTGCAAGTCGTTTAGGTTTAAAGCAAGCCGAAGAAGCTGCTCTTCGAATTTGTCGTTAATCCAAATTATACTTTTATCCCCAAAACCGTTACGTCATCAATCTGTTCAAGATCTCTCTTCCATGAATTAAATGCAGTTTCAATTTTTTCTTTTTGTGCAGACATAGAAAGGTATGCAATTGACAATAGCAGTTCGCTGAGTTGCTTGTATTTGAATTTTTTTCCTTTCGGCCCACCAAATTGATCGGCGTAACCATCACTGAAAAGATAAATGATATCGCCTTTAACCAGCTTCAAATATTTTTTGGTAAAGTCTTTTTCAACTTCATATAAACCTACAGGTTGCTTGTCAGGATTAAGTTCAATTATTTTCCCTTCATGTAGAACCCACGCAGGATTATTTGCGCCCGAATACCAGAGTTCAAGTGTTTCAAAATTGATACTTATCAGAGAGATATCCATTCCGTCTTTGCGCTCCTGAAACTTTCTAGTCTTCAGGCTTCGTTTAACAACCTTTCTAGCTTCGTTAAGTATCTCATCTGTTTCATAAATCTTATTTTGCACTACAGCTTCATTCAGAGCATTACTGCAAATTAAACTCATCAAAGCTCCGGGTACACCATGCCCCGTGCAATCAGCAACTGCAATGTGTTTTACACTCGAGATAAAATCCCCATTGTGGATGGAATAAAACCAATAGAAGTCGCCACTTACGACGTCTTTAGGTTTAAAAAACAAAAACGAATTTTCAAAAAGGCGGTAAAAAATATCTTCGTTAGGCATAAAAGCATCCTGAATATTTTTTGCGTAATTGATGCTGTCTGTAATTTCTTTGTGCCTCTCTTCCAGTAATAATTTCTGCTCCTGTGTTTCTTTTTCTTTAGCTTCTATGAGTTGTTTTTGTTTTTGAGTCAACTTAAAGCGTTTATATAAAAACAATGAAAAAACAATTACCACCAATAAAATCACCCCCGTAAACAGTATTACAATTTTTTGTTTTTTCGCTTCAGAATCTGCAACCTCTTTTTGTCTGTTTATTTGCATCTGATGTTCTTTATCCGATAATGCTTTTTGTTTTTCATATTCAAACTGGGCCTGTAGTTTTATTCCTGCCTTTTGCGATTCTAAGCCGTTTACGCTGTCACGCATCTGAATGTATAATTTGTAATTGTCTAATGCGAGTTGGGGTTTGTTCATCGCAATATATGTTTGATAAAGGCATCTGGCGGCATCAGCAATTCGTTCAGGAACTCCTATTTCTTTGCTTATTAAGATTGATTTTTTTAAATATTCTTCTGCAGTTTTATAGTTTTTTTCTTCAATAAAAATTTCTCCGATTCTGTTTAACGAACCTGCAATGCCTAGCTTGTAACCGATTTCTTCATTAATTTCAAGGCTCTTGTTGTAATATTCCTTGCTTTTATCTTTCTCACCTTTTTTAAAGAATACTTCCGCCATGTAGAAGTAATTATAGGCAATTCCTTGTTTGTCATCTACTTCCTTTTTTAGTATAAGACTTTTGTTATAGAACTCCAATGCAAGATCAAATTTTCCCTGATTAAAATAAATCCCACCTATTCCTGTCAATGTTTGTGCGGCACCTCTCTTGTCCCCAATTTTTTCCCTAATGGTTAAACCTTTTTGATAATACTCTAAAGCTTTATCCACAATTCCCTGACTTACGAAAGTGTTAGCGATATTATTCAATGCTTGAGATGCGAGTATTTTATCATTTGTTTCCTCGCAAATCTTTAGGCATTTGTTGTAATATTCCAAAGATTTTGAAATGTTACCCTGAAGATCATAAATTGTACCTAGGTCATTGTATATGTATGAAGTTCCAATCTTATCCTTTATTTTAGTATAAATCTCTAATGATTTAAAGGTATATTTTAAAGCTGATGCAAGGTCTCCTTTGGTAATATAGGCACTCCCAATATTATGACAGCTTATTGCAATACCCGACAGGTTTTTAGTTTCTTCCTGAATTTTCAATCCTTTTTCATAATACTCAATGGACTTGTCTAAATCTCCATGGATTTGAGCTATGTAACCAATATTTCCAAGTGCCTCAGCATATTTATTAAGGTAAAAAATATATTCTGAAGAATTTTTTTTGGTTGATTTGATTTTATTTTCTGTTAGGCTTATGAGTTGCTCATTGTATTTTGGCCAAATATTGTCATCAGCGGTACTTTCTATAAGCTGAACCAGAAGATTACATTTTGTTGTGTCGTGAGTAGCTCTTTTTAATACGAGATTTAGCGAATCAATTTTATCTTGTTGGGCATGAAAAAAACTAAATACAAGGGAAAGTAAGAGTGATAAATATTTGCTGTTTGTTTTCAAAAACATGAATGATCAAAGATAGCAATTACCATTTTAAAGGACACAAATACATAAAATGAAAATCCTTAATGTAAGAGAGTAAATTAGGCTTTAATACCGATTAAGGTAACATCATCCACTTGTTCAAGCTCACCTTTCCAGTTTTCAAATTCAGATTTAATTTTCTCGTGTTGTTTGCTCATTGGTAAATCTGAAATAGCGAATAAAAATTCTTTCAACTTCGCATATTTATATTTTTTTCCTTTAGGTCCGCCAAACTGATCGGGCATCCCGTCGGTGAGGGTGTAAATAACATCTCCTTTTAAGAGCTCAATTTCATTTTGTAGGAAAGGAATTGTGTCGCGTTCGTGTTTGCCAACGGGCATTTTATCCGGCTTGATTTCGACAAGCTCAGCCAATCCCTTTTCGTTTTTCCTAATAATCCAAATTGGATTATTGGCCGCGGCGTAAGTGATTTTATTCTTTGCTTTATCAAATACAATTAAAGAACAATCCATACCATCTTTTCCTCCCTCCGAACTTCCGTCGTTTTTAAGTCTGCTAATGATGATTTTTCGAGTTAGGTTAAGTATTTCATTGGTTTCATTGGTAATTGAAGAAGCTTTTTCCAGCGATGAAATATTGAGTATACTCATGATCGCTCCGGGAACGCCGTGACCTGTGCTGTCGGCAGTACACAGGGTAAAATTTCCGTTGGAAAGTTTTGTTCCCCAGTAAAAATCACCACTTACCACATCTTTGGGTTTAAAGAATACAAAATAATCTTTCAGGTGTTCATCTAAAATGGTTTTGGTTGCAAGAAAACTTCGTTGAATGCGTTCGGCATAATTGATAGAGTCTGTGATTTCCTTATGCTTTTCTTCAATTAATGTTTTTTGTTCTGTTATTAATGCATTTTGTTTTCTCGTCTTTTTACGGCTTTTAAATATCCAAAAAAGAAATGCAGATAAAATTATTAAACCGCCAATAAAAGAATAATTGATGATTTTTTGTTTTTTAATTTTATCTTCTTTCTCTGATATAAGCTGATCGCTTAGCTCTCTTTCCTTAGCACTTTTTTCTAATTCATAATTTACCTGAGTGTTTTCTAATTTGTTTTTCATTTTCAGTAAATAATCCATCACGCTATCGTAAAGACGACTGTGTAATTCCTTATAGAAATAGGCACTTTTAAAGTCATTTAGTTTCGCGTATGTTTCAGACATCCCCTTATAAAAACCAAAATTTATTTTCAGTTGATTGAGGTTTTCATAAATTTTTTCAGCCTTTTTGTAAAATTGAATAGATAAATTGTATTGTTCTTGGTTTCGGTAAGTAAGTGCAATTTGCTCGTAACTCCAAGCTAAAATTTCAGAATCTTTTGGTGTTTGAAAATATTTTGAGGCTAGAAAATAGTTCTCAAGTGATTTATTTAAATTCTTCTGTTTATAGAATATTTCTCCAATACGCATATATGAATCACCCACGCCTGAACTGTCTTTAAGTATAAGAGATATTTTTCTTGACTCTTCGTGATAAAAAAGTGCCGTTTCATAATTCTTTTCCATCAAATAAGTATCTCCCATATAATAATATGTTGCGCCAACATTAAACGTGTCATTATCGCTTTTATAAATCTTTAAGGCTATATTAAAATTGCTTAATGTTTTTTCATATTTTTTTTCAATTTCATAAGCTTGTCCAATCATTATAGAGCAGTCTGCAATGAGAGATTTTTTATTAATTTTTTTATATTGATTGATTGCCATATTTAAATTCTCAATAGCCGCTTCCGGATTTTTTAAGCTTAAATAGTTGTTTCCAATGATGTAATAACAGTCTGCAATTCCTTTAGTCCGCTTTAGGTTTTCAAAGATCTTTAATGAAATTAAAAGATGTGAAATTGACTTATCTATTGCCAACAGACCTTGATATGTATAAAGATATCCAATTTGTAAATTAGCTTTTGCTGTACCTATCTCATAATTAATTTTTGATGAAAGTTCGAGCGCCTTATTAGAAAATTCTAAGGATTTTATGGTGTCATTGCTTTCTAAGTATTTATCACTTAATTTATAGTATAAATTAAATTTATTCGTATCCTCTTTTGCAATTTTTATTGAATCCAATAATTCCTTTATTCTTTTTTTTGAGTGTTGAGCATCTGTAGAAAAGGAAAAGATAAATGCCAAGAAAAAAACTATGAGCCTTATATAGAAAGCTTTTTCTTTAGTATTATAGTTATTATTTAACTTTTCTTTATTGTACAATTTCTATGAAATCAAAACCTCAAATGTTTAACACTTAATCCTTGTTTCTCGAGCTCCTTCAAAGAATCTATTGCAATTTGCAGGTGTTCCTTTAAAAATGATCCGGTTACTTTTTTATCGCTCTCTTCAGTTTTTACTCCTTCGGGAATCATTGGCTGATCACTCACCAACAGCAACGCGCCTGTCGGAATTTCATTATGAAATCCAACTGAAAAAATGGTTGCGGTTTCCATGTCTATAGCCATGGCACGAATGCTCCTCAAATATTCTTTAAACTCTTCGTCGTGCTCCCATACTCTTCTGTTGGTGGTGTATACTGTTCCGGTCCAATAATCTTTGTTTGCTACTCTTATCGTATAAGAAATTGCTTTTTGTAAATTAAAAGCTGGTAAAGCCGGAACCTCAGGCGGAAAATAATCATTGGATGTTCCTTCTCCTCTAATCGCGGCGATAGGCAGAATCAAGTCGCCTATGTTGTTTTTCTTTTTCAGACCTCCACACTTACCTAAAAACAAAACCGCTTTTGGTTCAATGGCACTAAGCAAATCCATGACCGTTGCGGCTGTAGCACTGCCCATTCCGAAATTGATGATGGTAATACCGTCTGCCGTAGCATTCATCATGGGCCTATCTTTACCCCTAATTTCCACACCGTGTTTTTCAGCAAAAATTTCAACATAGTTGGAAAAATTTACAAGAATTATGTATTTGCCAAAATCTTTTAGCTCGGTTCCGGTGTATCGCGGTAACCAATTGTGAACGATTTCTTCTTTTGTTTTCATCGGAGGAAAGATTTTGAATTTTATCTTTGTCCAAATTTACAAATTCACACCTTTGATTCAGTTAAATTTCCCTCAATATTCATTTCGATTCAGAAAAAATAAAAATGGCGAAGACGAAATTTTCGATCGTGTTAGGAAAAAATATGTTGCTTTAACTCCTGAGGAGTGGGTGAGACAGCATTTACTTGAATATTTAATTCAGGACAGAAAATTCCCGCTTTCATTATTGTCTGTAGAGAAGCAATTAAAACTTAATTCAACAACAAAAAGAACTGATGTTTTGGCTTACAATAGTTCTTTGACGCCGATTGTATTGGCGGAGTGTAAGGCACCTGAAGTGAAACTAGACATGGATGTATTGAATCAAATTTTGAGATACAATCTGGTTTTTAATGTATCTCATTTGGTTGTTACCAACGGATTACAGCATTTTGTTTTTGTTAAAGAATCGGGTTCGGAAAGCTGGAAACAGGCCGATGAATTTCCCTTTTACCTCCAATTGAGCTGAAAAACTCCTTAAGGCTTGCAAATTTGCGACGAATTGCTCATTAGCTTTTCTAAATTTTACCTGGCTTTTAAGTCTAATTCTTAAGGAATTATTCTATATTTACTGATTACAATTTAAACAGAATGAAAAATAATTACACTTTTCAGATAGGCATTGTTGCTGCATTATTTTTTGCTTCCTCAATTTTGGGGCAAAAAAATAATTTGAATTCAAATCAAACTAAATTTTTTAAACTGGACCCATCATTAAAATCTGATGATTACCTTTCTCGAAATGTCATACTGCAGGTAAAAAGCACATACCGAAATATTTGTGGTGTAACAGACATTAATCATCAAAAGTTTCAGGCTGTAATGCAACAATTTGGTGTACAGAACTTAAAAAAGAAATTTCCAAAACACACTCCTCCCGCAACAGAAGTAAACGAAAGAGGACAGCGTTATGCAGATTTGTCCCTTATCTACGAATTTAGTTTTACTACCGGATCTTCCTTAGAAAAAGTCATCAATGCCTGTTTAGCAACCGGAATTTTAGAATGGGCTGAACCTCATTACGTTCCAAAGGCGGGACTAACTACCAATGATCCACAGGCTACTAACGCTGCGCAGTATAACATCTATAAAATTAAGGCCGCAGGTACCGGTACTACAGGATGGAACATTTCTACAGGAGACACTAATGTTGTGATAGGAATTACAGACACCGGCTGGGATCCTGCACACCCTGACCTAAATGATAACGTTAAACGTAACTACGCAGACCCTATTAATGGGTTAGATGATGATGGTGATGGATTTATTGATAATTTCTTAGGTTGGGATGTTGGCGAGGATGATAACAATGCTACCTATGGTTCTTGTGGAAGCTGCTGGCATGGTGTTCACGTTGCGGGCACAGCAGCTGCAGAAACCAACAATAGTACAGGTGTTGCCGGTGTGGGATATAACTGTAAATTTCTTCCTGTTAAAATTGCTGATGCAAGTGGTGCTTTGGTTTCAGCTTATGATGGAATTACTTATGCCGCAGATCATGGATGTCAGGTAATAAATTGTTCATGGGGAGGGCCCGGTGGAGGAAATTTTGGGCAGACAGTAGTAACCTATGCAACAGTAAACAAAAACTCTTTGGTTATTGCATCTGCAGGAAATGATGGGGCTGAAGTAACCAATTATCCTGCCGCCTATGATTATGTTATCTCAGTTGCCAACACCAATAATTCAGATGCAAAATCCTCCTCCTCTACTTACGCGTTAAGTGTTGACGTATCTGCGCCTGGAACAAATATCTTGTCAACGGTTCCAAACAGCAGTTATCAAAATTCAACAGGAACATCAATGGCTGCACCCTGTGTTGCAGGAGCCGCAGGCGTGGTAAAAGCTTTTTACCCAAGTTACACCGCACAGCAAGTTGGAGCAAGATTGAAACAAACAGCAGATAATATTTACACGGTTACAGGTAATAATGCTTACCTGAACAAACTTGGAACGGGCAGGATAAATTTATACCGAGCACTTACAGATCCGGTTACACCTTATTTAAGTATTATAGACCACACAGTTACAGACAACAATGATAACGCGTTTGTAATTGGAGATACACTTTTTATAACAGCCGATTATATCAATTATTTTGGTTCTACGGGAAATGTTACTGCAACACTGGCTCCTTCAGGAACTAATTTGACTACAATTGATAATTCCACAACGCTTGGCGTTATTGGTCAAAATCAAACGGTAAACAATAATCAGGACCCATTCAAGTTTAAGATTAATACAGGTACTCCAGTTAATACAGTAATCACCTTTACGCTTTCAATGACTGATGGCACTGTTAGTGCATCAAATTTTTTCAGTGTAACAGTTAACGTTGATTACATACATATTGCAATAAATGATATTGCAACTACGGCCACAAGTAAAGGAAAAATAGGATATAATGACGCTTCTCTTACTGTTGGAAACGGCTTTAAATATAATGGAACACAATTAATGGCTGAAGGCGGATTTATGTGTGGGTCTTCTGCGACAAAAGTTTCGGATTGTGTGCGTGATGCATCAGGAACTGCCGCTGATTTTAATACGGTAACAAATATTTCTGAGGTAGTTCCTTCCGTATTTTCTGAATTTGATTTAACAGGAAAATTCAATGATGCCGCCGCAACTTCTCCAATGAATCTTATAGTAACGCACAACGAATATGCCTGGTCTACTCCCGGCAACACCAAATATGTTATTTGGGAATACAAGATTAAAAACAATGCAACAACTACTCTGAATAATTTTTACGCAGGTATTTTTGCCGACTGGGATATTGATGGGACCACTTATGCTCAAAATAAGGCGATGTATGATGCTACAAACAAAATGGGGTACATATATCACACAGCAACCGGTGGGCTTTATGCAGGGATAAAATTATTAACCTCAACCGCGGCACCAAATTTCTATGCTCTTGACAATGCGGCAGGCGGCGGTGGAGGAGTAGATCCAAATACTGGCGGGTACACAACTGCTGAAAAGTACACAACACTTTCAACTCAAAGACTACAGAGTAGTAATAACGTAGACGCAATGGAAGTAATGGGTACAGGTCCTTATTCCATTCTAGCAGGTGATACCATAACAGTTGCTTTTGCGCTACTTGCAGGAGATGATCTTTCAGATCTACAGAATAGCGCTGTTAATGCTCAAATTTCATACGATGGTATAATTCTTTCCAAGAAAGATGATTTTAAAAACTATGGAATCTCCATTTATCCAAACCCTAATCAAGGTATGATTACCGTTGAGTTTTCAGATTTAAATGAAGTTGGGATCCTGGAATTTTTCAATTTAATGGGGCAAAAAGTATTTTCTTTGGAAACCCAAGGAAATAAAACCACAGTTGCTACTTCTGGCTGGGTACCAGGAACATATTTTTGCAAATTCTCAGGACAAAAAGGTACAGTTGTAAAAAAACTTATTGTTGAGAATTAAAATATTGCATGACGTCTTTTACCCCACTTAACACCCATCTTGTCCGTTCATATATCCTTTGATTGCTGAATGCTAAGCAAAATTAATTTTGTCGAATGAAAAAATTTTTATCGTTAACCATTCTTATTCTTTCCAGCTTTTTCCTTAAGGCCCAGTTTCCAAATATGGGTGGAGGAGGAGGTAAAATGAACATACCTGCAATAGCAAAAGTTTTCGGAAAAGTTGTTGATGCTAAAACAAAAAAACCAATAGAGTATGCCTCTGTAGCAATTCTTTGGTTCAGTAAAGACAGTGTAGTTGCAGGCCAGGTGACCAAAGGCAATGGAGAATTTCTTTTTGAAAACATGTCATTTGGTGGATTCAGAATTAAAATAACTTTCTTAGGTTACAAAAGTTATGTTGAAAAATTTTACCTCAACTTTAGCCCTCTTGAAAAAGATTTAGGAAATATTGAATTACATCCCGATGAGAGTTTGCTAAATGAAGTAACAGTTGTTGGCGAGCAAAATAGCCTTACACTAGGTATTGACAGGAAAACGTATAATGTAGACAAGGATTTGTCTGCGAAGGGAGGAACAGGTATCGACGCAGTAAAAAATGTTCCCGGTGTGTCTGTAGATGCAGATAACAATGTTACACTTCGTAATCAGAGTGTAATGATTTTGATTGATAATCGCCCGACCACCTTAACCCTTCAGCAAATACCTTCTGACCAAATAGAAAGAATAGAAGTAATAACCAATCCTTCGGTCAAATATGATGCATCAACTACCGGTGGTATCCTTAATGTTATTTTGAAAAAAAACAGCAAGCCGGGATATAATGGAATGGTAATGACAAGTGTTGGTACAGGCAATCGATACATGGGTATGGCCAATCTCAACATAAAAGAAAATCCTTTCAATTTCTTCATGATGTATTCATTTAATTATGGATCCAATACTTCAAGCGGTTATACCGGAAGGGTAAACAATACTCCTGGCATAGGTGGCATTTCCTCATTTGACCAGTGGAATTCTATTTTAATGACCAATCAGTTTCAATTTGGAAGATTTGGCATGGATTATAACATCAACAACAGAAACTTAATAACACTGTCTGGAAATTTCGTTAGTGGAGATTTTAAGTCAGGCGATGATCAGCTGTTTGGTGTTTACGATGTTAACAATAATGCTCTAGTTTACGGTAATAGATACAACGACCAGTTCCATGGATTTAAGAATTACACCGGACAACTTCAATATAAAAAAACATGGCCCAAGGCAGGTAAAGAATTGACATCTGATGTTATGTACAATTATATGGAAGGCGGTGGAGGATACAATTTCACCACAAAAAATTATGCCGCAGGATCTTTACTTCCGGAAAATCCTGAAGTTCAAAAGAATGAAAATTTTGCTGGCTCCCATATGGTTAATGCTCAAATAGATTATGTAAATCCAATTAGCGAAAATAAAAAAGTTGAGTGGGGAGTAAAGACAAATTATACTACTAATACGAGTGATAATCATACTTTCAATTATCGTTATTCAGATGGATCTTTTGCTGAAGATTCAGTTATGACTAACCTTTATAAAATTGATAACATGATCAACGGTGCGTATGTCAACTATTCAGCTAGTAAGGGAAAATTTGGTTATCAGGGAGGGTTAAGGTTCGAACAATCATATTACGCAGGAACCATTCTAAATAAAGATTTAAAATTTTCCTATGAGTATCCAAAGGGAATTGACAACTTAATGAATGCTTTATTCCCCGCAATTTATCTTTCCTACAAGTTCAAGGGGCAGGAAGTTCAGGCAAACTTTTCCCGTAAAATCAATCGTCCAAACTTTTTTCAGTTGATGCCCTTCGTTATGTTCAGTGATAAATTTAATTTTCGAATTGGTAATCCTCAGTTGACCCCGGAGTTTATCAATATGGCTGAAGTAAACTATTCTCTTAAATATAAAAAGTTAGATTACCTCACTTCTTTTTATGGAAAATACATTGAGCAACCAATTACCAACGTTGCCTATCCTTTAGCTACCGATCCAAATGTTTTGGTTAATACCTCTGTTAACGGTAAAAACAGTTACAATTACGGTTGGGAGAATACATTCAAGTTTACAGTATTTAAAAATTTAAGTGTTACATCCAATACCAATGTTTATTACATGACCATCAACTTTACGAATTCGAATAACGAATTGATTTACAATGATGGGTTTACCTGGATGACCAAGTTGAACATGAGTTATAAATTTAAAGGAGACTGGACCTTACAGGCAAACGGAACTTATGAAGCTCCAAAAATATTGCCACAGGGTAAAACATTAGAATTCTATTTTTTCGACCTTTCTCTCAACAAGATGGTTGACATGAAGTACATCTTTAATCTTTCGGTGAGTGATGTAATGAATTCTAAAATTATGGGGTCTTATTTCTATACTCCTGATTACACTCAAAAGCTTTCCAGGAGACGAGAGACACGTTTTATTCGTTTTTCCTTCACATGGCTTTTCGGAAAGTTTGATACTTCTATATTCAGACGTAAGCCCGGTAAAGGAGACATGCAAATGATGGGCGGAAGCAGAGACGGCTTGGATTATTAATCTATACTCAACAAATCTCCTTATTCATTATTTAGTTTTTGGCTAATTTAGCAAGGTAGAAATTTCTAAACAAAAGATTTTATTTGCTGAATTTTATTTCAATGAAAGATGAAGTGTCAAATAGTATGATTGTGGAATGGAATTCAATATCCAAGTATTTAGTCGGGGAAATACCTACAGAGGATAAATTCATAATCATATTTTTAAATGCAAATCAAAATTTAGATTTCAGTTCAAGTCAAAAGGAAATTAAAATATTTAATAAAGCCATCAATAATCCATGGCTGTTACCACATTTGGATGCGGCGCTTGCTTTGGGACAAAATAATTCTTTACTGAGAAAAAAAATATTATTGGTCTTTTCTATTCTTGAAACTTCTAAAGAATATCATGCGGAATTTTCAACCGTACCTAGATCTCGATTTTATTGGCTAAAAATTATTTTTTTCGGAATTAGAGCAGTTTCCAGATTGATAATAGGAAAAATAATTTTATTGTTTTTATGACAGATTTTGATGCTGACATCATAGTAGTTGGTTCCGGTTGTAGTGGTGCAATGGCGGCTCAAACTTTGGCAGAGGGAGGATTAAAGGTTTTGATGTTGGACGTTGGGTCAAAAAATGATGAATATGAAAAATTGATTCCAAATAAAGACTTTGAAAATATACTTGAGACAGAAGAAAATCAACATGAATACTTTCTAGGGAGAAAATTTGAAAGTTTGAATTTTGGTGAAACTAGTTCAGGAGCACAGCTTACACCTCCTAGAAAACATTTAACGCGTTACGTTAGTGAATTTCTTAAAACAGAATCAGATTCTTTTTTTCCGGTGGAAAGTTTAGCTTATGGAGGTTTGGGTGCAGGGTGGGGTTTAGGATGTTGTGTTTACTCTGAAGAAGAAATGAGCAGATGCAATCTAGATTATTTACGGATGAATTCTGCATATGAGGTTATTGCTGAAAGAATCGGTATAAGTGCAGATTCAAAGGACAATGCGTCTTCCTACACGATTGGAAATGTTTCTAGTCATTTGAAACCATTAAGATTAGATGAATCTAAATATTTGCAGGATCGATTTAGTGAAAATCAAAACAATTGGAATAAAAAAGGAATATTTCTCGGAAGGCCTGCGTTGGCACTTTTATCCGAAGATTATAAAAACAGGAAGGCCTGTACATATGACGACATGCATTTTTATCGAGATGCCGGAAACTCTGCTTACAGGCCGGGGCTTACCATAGACGAATTAAAATCAAGATCTAAGTTTCTGTATAATGCAAACCAATTGGTTTTAAAATTTTCTGAAAAAGACGGTATTGTTGAGGTGGAGACATGGGATGTAATTTTAAAAGAGAAAAAAACTTATTCAGCAAAAAAATTGGTTTTAGCTTCCGGAGCACTTAGTACCGCTCGCATCGTTTTACGTTCATTCGATAGTTCTGAAAAAATTTCTTTTCTGTGTAATCCTTATACTTATTATCCATGTCTCAATTTCCGACTGACAGGTAAAAAAATCATGAGAAACAAGACCGGTTTGGCACAGCTTTCGGTTTTTCACGATAAGGATTTATTTCATGATGATATTGCGATGGCTTCTATTTATTCTTATCGTTCTCTTTTTCTTTTCCGCTTGATGAATAATATTCCTTTGAATTATCAGGATGGAAAGGAACTCATAAGATTTTTATTGAGTGGAATGGTTATTATGGGAATTCATCATCCTGATTCATTTGACAATAATCGATTTCTAGAAAGAAAGGTTAACCAAAATTCATTAACAGGAGATGATTTCAAAATGGAATTTACATTAGATGAAGAAAGAAAAAATAATTTGATTCAAAGAGAAAAATTATTTAAAAGCCTGATGCGCTCTTTAGGAGCATGGGCACTTAAACGAGTTGATCCGGGAATGGGATCAAGCATTCATTATGCGGGTACGCTGCCATTTAACGATTCAGGAAAGAAGTTTACTCTTGGTAAAAATGGAAGATTAAACGGAACTCAATCGGTTTTTGTTGCAGACAGCAGTGGGTTTAATTACCTGCCTGCAAAAGGATTAACATTTTCTTTAATGGCAAATGCCCATACAGTTGCTGAAAACATTTTGCAAAATCAATGATGAAAAGAACGGTTGCCATAACAGGAGCATCAGGTTTTATCGGCGGTGAAATGGTGCAATTTTATTTGTCCAAAGGCTGGAGCGTAGTTGCAATGGGAAGAAAAGATTTGAAAATTGATCATCCAGAATTTTCTTGTTTAAAATATGATTTATTTCAAGAAAATGATTTGAGTCCGTTACTTTCGGTTGACGTTATTATTCACTGTGCTTTCACAGTTTGGAGCAAAAATAATCCTGATGCTGATAGTATCAATATAAAAGCCACCGAAAGCCTAGCGGAGTTTTGCGAAAAAAACGGAAAACAATTTGTGTTTTTTTCTAGTTTCTCTGCTCATCAAAATGCGACATCACATTACGGTAAACATAAGTATGCATTAGAAAAACTTCTTGAATCGAAGCATCTTGTAATAAAGCCTGGTTTAGTAATTGGAGCGCATGGCCTTTCTGCTAATATTCAAAAAATCATCGAAGAGAAAAAATTTATTCCTGTTATAGATGGAGGAACTCAGCCCATACAATGGATTCTTATTATCACTTTGTGCGAGTCAGTTTTTTATGGGGTGAATGAAAAATTTATTGGGGTTTTTCCGTTGGCGAGTAGTCACTCAATAACTTTTCTCGTTTTCATGGAAACGATTGCTGCTCAAAAAAATAAATCTCCATTTTTTATATTCATACCATCCTTTTTAGTTAAGTTATTAATTCAAGTTTTAGGTAGTAGATTATCATTCACCGAAGAAAATTTAAAGGGTCTACTTCAATTGAGGAAATTTGAAACAAAGGCATCCTTAGAAAAATTCAACATCCAAATAAAAGATTTATAGTTTAGAAACTTTTTCGATTAACGAGAAAAATGTCCGTTATAAATTCTGAATCCGATTAAGCCATCTTTGAATTGGTAAATTATTGAATCGCCAGTAGGTGCATTCGCTGAATCAAAAGTTCTTGCATTCCAGTAAGTAGAAAACGCTTCATCTTTAAGATATATAGTAGTTATATTAGACCAAACATCCTGTTCCTTTCCAATAATTCTATAAGCCTCTTCATGAGCACCTAGCGGAATATAATTCACCCAAAGTAATAGTGCTAATTGACCAAGCCCTATAACAATACTCAAAAAAGCAAGATCTGTTTTATCAGATATTTTATATTTTCTTCGAAAGAAAAACAGATTTGCTAAGCTGATTAAGACCAAAATGAGTAGTAAGGATGGTAAGCTGATCAATGTAATCTTCAATAGGAAAAAAATTGAAAATACTGAGGCAAATGTTATTGCCACCAACCATGCAATGAATCGATTGTTTTTTACAAGGTATTGCCTGTTTTCATTTTTAAGTAATTCCTTATAACTTATTTTTCTTTCTTTTTTTGAGAGTCTGATTAAGATTATTAAAACAATAAACGCTGAACCTAGAGAAATCAGTGAAATGATGATCTGCCAGCTATTCATAGATTAAATTACATGAACCCAAGCTCGAGTTGCGCTACTTCACTCATCATAGATTTTTCCCATGGCGGTTCAAAGGTCAACTCGAGTTTTGCGCTTGTTATACCAGGGAGTAATTTGAGTTTGTTTTCCACTTCTGCAGGCAAGGTTTCTGCAACTGGGCAATTAGGCGAGGTAAGTGTCATCTTTATTTTCAAATTACTATCATCATCTAAATCCAACTCGTAGATAAGACCCAGTTCCCAAATATCCACAGGTATTTCAGGGTCGTAACAGGTTTTAATTTCGTCAATCACCCGTTGCATTTTTTCTGTGTCTTTAGTTATGATGATGGCCGGCATAATAATTCTATTAATTAATTTTTTAAACTCAATGCAAGTGCATCCATTTTCATCTGTTTTATCATACTGAGTAAACCATTGGCGCGGGTAGGAGAGAGGTGCTCTTTCAAACCAATCTGATCAAGGAAGTTCAATTTTGCTTCCTGAATCTCTTTAGCTGTGTGCCCACCTAATACCCTAATCATGAGTGCTACCATTCCTTTGGTTATGATGGCGTCGCTATCGGCAGTATAAAAAACTTTATTTTCCTTTAGTTCGCTATGAAGCCATACTCTACTCTGACAACCTTTAATGATGCGGTCTTCAGTTTTTAAATCTTCGTTCATTAATGGCATATCTTTTCCCAACTCAATCAAGTGTTCGTATTTGCCTTCCCAATCATCGCCAAAAAGTTCAAACTCTTCAATGATTTCTTTTTCTATTTCTTCTATTCCTGGCATTAACTCAACATTTTCTTTGATTTCAGAATTCCTTCAATTAAAAAATCAATTTCTTCCTTGGTATTATATACGCCGAAAGAAATTCTAACTGTTCCCGGAATTCCTAATTTTTGCATCAAGGGTTGAGTGCAGTGGTGCCCGGTTCTAACCGCAATTCCCATTTTATCTAAGATAGTACCAACGTCAAACGGGTGTATTCCTTTTAAGTTGAAAGAAATTACAGCAGCTCTATCTTGTGGAGTCCCGTAAATTTCCAAATCCTGTATTTCCTTTAACTTGGAAATTGCATATTGTGTTAATTCGTTTTCGTGCTTTTGTATTTTATCTAGACCTATTGAATTAATGTAATCCAAGGCTGATTGTAATCCAATTGCTCCTTCTATGTTAGGTGTACCCGCCTCAAATTTCAAAGGACTTTCTGCATATTCAATTTTTTCAAATGAAACTGTTTTAATGATTCCACCACCTTCACGGTAGGGCGGAAATTTTGTGAGCCATTCTTTTTTTGTGTAAAGCACCCCTATACCGGTCGGAGCATAAACTTTATGTCCGCTAAATGCATAAAAATCACAATCCAAATCTTGAAAATCAATTTTGAGATGAGGTATCGCTTGCGCACCATCAACTAAAGTTGGCACGTTATAATTTTTAGCAAGAGCGATAATTTCTTTTATGGGGTTAATGGTTCCTAAAGTATTTGACACATGTGTTATTGCCAACAATTTTGTTTTATTGCTGAATAAAGATTTCAACTGTTCCAATTCAATTTCTCCCGTATCATTAATCCTGGCAATTTTCAAATGAATTCCTTTAACAGATTCCAATGCTTTCCAAGGTAAAATGTTGGAATGATGTTCCATTTCGGTAATAATAATTTCATCTCCTTGCTCAAAATGAAATGAACTCAAACCATGCGCAACAAGATTAATGGAGTCAGTTGTGCCTGAAGTAAAGATTATTTCCGAGGCGTCATTTGCGTTGAGGTGTTTTTTTACACTTTCTCTAGCTTGTTCATAAAGTTCTGTTGACTCTCTGCTTAAAGTGTGAACTCCACGGTGTATGTTAGAATTATGATTCGAATAAAAATTACTGATTGAATCAATTACCTGCTTTGGTTTTTGGGATGTAGCCCCGCTGTCGAAATAGATTAAATTTTTCCCGTTGATTTTTCTTTGAAGAATCGGAAAATCTTTCCTGATGGTTAAAACATCCAATTTATTTTCGCTTTTAACCTCGTCAATCATTTATTGCAATTTTATCTTCAAGGTATTTCTCAACTTCTAATCTGAAGGATTCGCTTTCAATTTTTTCAACTACCTCTCCGGCAAAGGCTTTCAGTAATAATTTTCTGGCGGATGTTTCTCCAATTCCTCTGGATTTTAAATAAAATAATGCCTCCTCATCTACTTTTCCGGTTGAAGTTCCATGAGAGCATTTCACATCATTAGCGAAAATTTCCAGCTGAGGTTTAGTGTTGATTGTTGCATCGTCACTGAGTAAAATATTTTTGCTGCTCTGATAGGCGTTTATCTTTTGCGCATCTCTTCTCACAAAGATTTTCCCGTTGAATATAAGGTTGGATTTTCCTGAAGCAATTCCTTTATACAATTCATTGCTCACACAATCAGGAACTGCATGATCAACTAATGTGTGGTGATCGATTAATTGCTGTTCATTTGCAAGCGTCAATCCGTTAAGATGTGTTTCTGCATGCGATCCATTTACTCGAATGCTGAGGTTGTTTCTAACCAGACTTCCTCCGAAAGTAAAAGTATTTATTTTAAAATTAGAATTACTTTCCTGTTGCACGTAAGTATTACAAACTTTGTATCCTGAATTATCCTCTGATTGAAGAACATTGTAATGCATAATTGCATTTTCCTCAATGAAAATCTCACTTACTTCGTTGTTGAATGTTTTACCACCCTCGGAAATAGAAAAATAGGATTCGTGTAACTGTAGCTGTGCGTTTTCACCCAATACAATCATTTTTCTAAAGTGATTGACGCAATCTTTTTCTGATGTGCTGACATTAATGAGATGAATTGGCTGTTCGATGACAGCGTTTTTTTCTGCACGAATTAAAATACCGTTTCCGCAGTAAGCAGTATTAAGGGCAATTAGTGTGTCCGGATTATCCTGGGTGTTTTTCCCAAAATGATTCTCAAAAATTTTATTTCCTTCTTCACTTAATTCTTCCAGTTTTTCAATTAATAAATTTCTATTTTTTGAAGCGGCTATCTTTACAACTTTTCCATTTACGATGAAGATGTTCAAAGCGCTTTCATCCGAAATAAAATTTTCTAAGCGTGAAAAATCAAAATTTTCTGACGCGGGATGTAAAGATTTGAATTCTTTGCGAAGGACAGCTTCAATGTTGCAATATTTATACTCCTCCCATTTATTATTCGGGATGCCTTTTTCTTCCAGAAGTTGAAGCGCTGTTGCAATTTTATCAAAAGGTGTAAATCCTGCTTTCGGAGAAGTGGCAGATAATTCTTTAAGGAACTGCTGAGTGAAATTTTGTTGTACAACTACCGACATGCTACTTTAATTATGCGTGTTCTTCTGAATAAATGCGCTTGATTTCGTCGTAACCTTTTTTTTCAAGTTCCAAAGCAAGCTCTTTGCTTCCTGACTTCACAATCCTTCCATTATATAAAATATGAACAAAATCAGGAACAATGTAATCGAGTAAGCGCTGGTAGTGTGTAATGACAACAAAAGCGTTTTCTTTTGATCTGAGTTTATTCACACCATTTGCCACAATACGTAGAGCGTCAATATCCAAACCTGAGTCGGTTTCATCTAATATTGCTAGTTTAGGATTTAGCATTGCCATTTGAAAAATCTCATTACGCTTTTTTTCTCCCCCGGAAAAACCTTCGTTCACACTTCTGTTGGCGAGTTTAGAATCAAGCTCCACTAACTTTTGTTTTTCTTTCAGCAGGGCAAGAAAATCTTTGGCTTCCATGGCTTCTTGTCCGTGATAAGCTCTGATTTCGTTAACCGCTGTTTTTAAAAAGTTGATGTTACTAACGCCAGGGATTTCTACCGGATATTGAAATGCCAGAAAAAGTCCCTCACGAGCTCGATCCTCCGCTTCCATTTCCAAAAGATCCTTACCGTTAAAAATAACTTCTCCTGAGGTTACTTCATAATCTTCTCTTCCCGCAAGCACAGAAGAAAGTGTACTCTTGCCTGAACCATTGGGACCCATTATAGCATGGACCTCTCCCGGTTTTACTTCCAAATTAATTCCCTTAAGGATTTCTTTTCCCTCAATTCCTGCTTGTAGATTTTTTATCGATAACATAATCTCAATTTAAAATTTTATCCTACACTTCCTTCCAATGAAACAGCAAGTAATTTTTGAGCTTCCACTGCAAATTCCATTGGTAATTTATTTAGTACTTCTTTACAATATCCGTTTACAATTAGTCCGATTGCTTTTTCTGTATCAATTCCTCTTTGTTTGCAATAGAACAACTGATCTTCACCAATTTTTGAGGTGGTTGCTTCGTGCTCAACCACACCACTTTTATCTTTGATTTCTATATACGGAAATGTGTGTGCCCCACACTTGTCACCCATCAGCAAACTGTCGCACTGTGAAAAATTTCTTGCATTTTTTGCGCCTTTCGCAATGCGAACTAATCCACGGTAAGAATTATTTGAAACGCCTGCAGATATTCCTTTTGAAATAATCGTTGATCTGGTATTAGAACCGATGTGAATCATTTTGGTTCCGGTATCTGCCTGCTGATGATTGTTAGTTACAGCAACAGAGTAAAATTCTCCAACTGAATGATTTCCTTTTAGGATCACTGAAGGATATTTCCAGGTAATTGCGCTGCCAGTCTCAACTTGTGTCCAGGAAATTTTCGAATTGTCATCGAGGCAAATGCCTCTTTTGGTAACGAAATTATAAATACCGCCTTTTCCGTCTTTGTCTCCGGGATACCAGTTTTGCACAGTTGAATATTTTACTTCAGCATTTTTGTGTGCTATGATTTCTACTACAGCGGCGTGCAATTGATTTTCATCACGTTGTGGAGCGGTACATCCTTCCAGATAACTCACATAACTACCTTCATCGGCAACGATGAGTGTGCGTTCAAATTGTCCGGTGCCTGATGAGTTTATTCTAAAATAAGTTGAGAGCTCCATTGGACATCTTACTCCTTTAGGAATATAGCAGAAAGAGCCATCAGAAAAAACTGCGGCGTTGAGAGCGGCAAAGTAATTGTCCGTGTGCGGAACAACCATTCCCATGTACTTTTTTATAAGTTCAGGATGTTCCTGAACTGCTTCGGAGAATGAACAAAAAATAACGCCTTTTTCTGCTAACGTCTCGCGGAATGTTGTTTTAACCGATACTGAATCAAAAACAGCATCTACGGCAATATTAGATTGTACTCCCGTTAGGCGTTTTTGTTCTTCAAGTGAAATTCCAAGTTTTTCGAAAGTTTTTAAAAGTTCAGGATCGACCTCATCCAAACTTTTCAGTTCAGGTTTTTTCTTTGGAGCAGAATAGTAAGAGATGTCTTGAAAATCAATTTTCGGGTAAGAGAAATAAGCCCAATGATCAGGAGCTTTCATTTCTTTCCAAGCACGAAATGCTTTCAAACGGTATTCAGTTAGCCACTCCGGTTCTTTTTTCTTTGCGGATAAAGCACGAACAACATCTTCATTCAATCCCTTATTGAAAGTTTCTGTTTCAATATCGGTAGTAAAGCCCCACTTGTATTCGCTATTGATGTGTTGTTCTAATATTTCATCTTGTTCGGGCACCATTTTATTTTTTTCTAAATAAATTAATTAATTGTTCAGCGTCTTCTTTGTCTTTTGGTCTCGATGATTGTTCCTTTTCAGATATTAATTTGTTGATATGTAATACCGGTACTTTAACTTGTTCGTTAATTTGATAAAACGAAGAGATTTCGTAACATTCATTAAAATTTTCTTTTTTAAAATATTGTAGGTCTGACATAAAATCTATGTAAACACCGTTGTCAAGTAAAATTTCAGAATACCCGGCAATAAGCGGATGAGTCAGAAACGCCTCTGCTCCTTCAATCTTATATTCTTTTAACGCCTTAACTAATTTTATTCTGTTTTCATTAGATTCATCCAGCCATAGATCAACATCCCCTGTCGTACGGGAGTATCCGTAAAAATTAACAGCCAAGCCTCCAACTAATAAAAAACGAACTTCGTTATTACTCAAAATAATTAAGAATTTTTCTATTTCTTCTTCGAAGAGATTCATTTTTTTCTTCTTAAAACTATTCCTTTTCCTTGCGGCTCCTTTAGTACACCGTTCTTAAATTTAGCTGACATAGCCATCAATTGAAACGCTTTTTTCATTCTCTGTTCAGGCGTAAGCGCAAGATTTTCCATCAACCTTCTTTCTTTAATTGCTTCAAGATTTGCAGTATTATGTAAAATCAATTTTGCCATTTCATTATACAGAGAAAGATTCACCGCATCCACAGGTTCTAGAGGCATTGGGATTTATAAAAACAAATCCTTTTCCGTTAAGTCCTCCAGAATAATCCAGTTCAGTACCAACCAAATAAAGAAAACTTTTTCTGTCCACTACTATTTTGATTCCTTTGTCTTCAAAACACTGGTCTCCTTCTTTCATTTCAGAATCGAAAATAAGGTTGTACATCAATCCCGAGCATCCTCCTCCATCTACTCCAACGCGGATAAACGTTCCTTCAGGTTTATTTTCTGCTTGCATCAATTGAAGCGCGTGCTCTTTTGCTGAATCTGTTACCGTTATCATATTTAAAAATTTGTCTTTCAGTTATTTGTGCTCTTTTATTTATTTAGATTAATTCTAAATTGAATACAAATATACCTGATTTAAGGTATTCCTGCAAGTGAAAAGTGGTTAAAAATTAATGCGATGTTACAGGTTATTTTTCCGATGAAGTGATTTATTTTTCTGATAAAAAGTTGGCAGAATTGTTTTCTGATTAACAATTTTGTGACGAGTGGGATCTAACAAAGTAATTTTTACCTGATGAAAAAAGTTTTCTTAGAGATTGCATGTTTTAATGAAGAGTCGGCCATAAAGGCCTTTTTATGTGGGGCTCACAGAATAGAGATTTGTGAAGATATGTTTGTAGGAGGAAAAACGCCTTCAAACGCCACCATAGAAAGTATCATTGAGCATACGGGTGACGTTAACAGAATGGTGATGATTCACAAACTAGGGACTTCCTATAATTACACCAAGCGAGATTTTCAATGGATGTTGGACAGGATAGGAGATTTAAATGAAATGGATTTGCATGGTTACGTTTTTGGTGCCGTGAATGAAAAGAATCTTTTAGATAAAGAAAAATTGCAAGAGCTAGTAACGGCAGCCGAGGGTAGGCCTTGCACTTTTCACAGAGCATTTGATTCCATTGAAAACAAATCGGAAGCACTTGAGGAATTAATAGAGTTAGGGTTTAAAAGAGTGTTAACTTCAGGAGGTGAGGGAAGGGCGATTGATAACGCTCAAGTTCTTGCTGATTTAAATAAACAAGCGGCGGGCAGAATTATCATTCTTGCAGGTGGTGGCGTTCGTTCAGTGCATGCAAAAGTGCTCATTCAAAAGACAGGCGTTTTTGAAATTCATTCGAGTGCAATTTTAAAGGGTGAGCTGGTAGATGAAGAAGAAGTCAAAAGACTTTTAAAGAACTAAAATCCACAAATATTTTTCCTAAAAAAATTTATTTGATTTCCAAAAATAATTTTCACTATTTTTTATTTTCTAATTTTTGTGACATCGTGAAACCCTTATGAATAAAGGCTTTCACTAAATCTTCGTTGTAGAGAGTTTTTAAAAATCGCTTGTTAAAAATTAACCAAAAATGTTGATTGAAATGTTTGGAGCGGTGTGGTTTTATGGTGCATTTTTGTATCCACAAGTTCGCTGAAATTTTCTCCGTAAAGAAAACCAAAGTTAGCTAAGAGTAAAAACAAGGTTCTGACATCAATTTTGAAAGACAGAAGGCAAAGTTGGCCTTCTTTTTTTTCCTCTAAAGGAAAAGGTTTTCAGAAATAAAGTTAAAACCTGATATAGATAAAAAATTAATTGTTTAACCCAAACTCAGGATATGTTATCTTGAGTAAAGAGAAAAAAAATGACGCAAGAACCATTGTTAGTTGAAAACAAAGACAGATTTGTATTGTTCCCGATAAAGCATTCGGGAATTTGGGAAATGTATAAAAAGGCAGAGGCCAGTTTTTGGACAGCCGAGGAAATTGACCTCGCTCAAGACCTGCAAGACTGGAGCTCTCGTTTGAACGATGATGAACGTCATTTTATTAAACACATTCTGGCTTTTTTCGCAGCGAGTGATGGAATTGTGAATGAAAATTTAGCAATTAATTTTCTAAATGAAGTGCAGTATCCTGAGGCCAGATGTTTTTATGGTTTTCAGGTAATGATTGAAAACATTCACAGCGAAACATATTCATTGTTGATTGACACCTACATTAAAGATTCTGCTGAAAAAGACCGATTATTTCACGCCATAGATACAGTGCCTGCCGTTAAGCAAAAAGCTGAATGGGCTTTGCGTTGGATTTCTAATGGTTCCTTTTGCGAGCGCCTAGTTGCTTTCGCTGCCGTGGAAGGAATATTTTTCAGCGGGTCTTTTTGTTCTATTTTCTGGTTGAAAAAGCGCGGGCTCATGCCGGGGCTTACTTTCAGTAATGAGCTCATTAGTCGCGATGAAGGTTTGCACTGTGACTTTGCATGTATGTTGTACACGCAGCACATTAAAAATCAGTTGCCAACCGAGCAGGTAACTAAGATCATCACGGATGCCGTGGCAATAGAGAAAATTTTTGTTTCTGATTCATTACCGGTGAAACTGATTGGTATGAACTCAGATTTGATGTGTCAGTATATTGAATTCGTGGCTGACCGCCTATTGGTTGCGCTAGGATGTTCTAAATACTACAACGCGTCCAATCCGTTTGACTTTATGGAGCTGATTTCACTTCAGGGTAAAACAAACTTTTTTGAGAAAAGAGTGGCAGAGTACCAGAAGTCCGGAGTCATGTCTAACAAAGAGGAAAACAATGAGTTCCGTTTAGATGCGGACTTTTAATTCCGGGTTATTAACATCCACGGGTAAATAAATGCCCAAAAATAGGGTTGAAAAAGGTAAAATGCAGGTCTAACTTGTAACTGAAATTTTCGCCCTTGTTATAAAAGGTTTCACGGGCAGGCGTGAAAGAACGAAGAAAAAATTCAACAATTAACCCGTCTCTCCTGTCGGGAGGCAAATGAAAAAAGAAATATGTTCGTAGTTAAAAGAGATGGCACCCGCGAATCAGTGAAGTTTGATAAAATCACTGCACGCATTCAAAAACTTTGTTATGGCTTGGAGCCGCATCATGTGGACCCTATAAAAGTTGCCATGAAGGTAATTGAAGGTTTGCGCGATGGGATTACTACCACAGAATTGGATAACCTAGCCGCTGAAACTGCCGCATCTTTAACTACTTCTCATCCGGATTATGCGTTACTTGCCTCTCGTATAGCTGTGTCCAATCTTCACAAAAACACTACGAAATCATTTTCAAAAACTGTACACAGTCTTTATAACTATGTAGATCCGAAAACAGGACAAAAAGCATCATTGATAGCCGAAGATGTTTATGAAATCGTTCAGAAAAATGCACATGTATTTGATTCATCAATTATTTACGATCGTGATTTTGGATACGATTACTTCGGATTTAAAACCTTGGAGCGCTCTTATCTTCTGAAAATGCATGGATTAGTTGCAGAGCGTCCTCAGCACATGCTAATGAGGGTTTCTGTAGGAATTCATAAAGATGATATTGATGCGGCGATTCAGACATACAATTTAATGAGTGAGCGTTGGTTCACACATGCTACGCCAACTTTATTCAACTCAGGAACTCCAAAACCACAAATGAGCAGTTGCTTCTTGTTGCAGGTTAAGGAAGATAGCATCGATGGAATTTATGACACATTGAAAAACAGTGCAAAGATTTCACAGAGTGCAGGTGGAATCGGGATCAGCATTCATAACGTACGCGCAACGGGATCATACATTAAAGGTACTAACGGAACGAGTAACGGAATTATTCCGATGCTTAAAGTTTATAATGAAACCGCGCGTTATGTAGATCAGGGTGGTGGAAAAAGAAAAGGTTCTATCGCAGTTTATCTTGAGCCTTGGCATGCTGATATTTACAGTTTCCTAGATATTCGTAAGAATCACGGTAAAGAAGAAATGCGTGCAAGAGATCTTTTCACTGCGCTTTGGATTCCGGATCTTTTTATGAAGCGCGTAGAAGCGGAAGGAGAATGGAGTTTATTCTGTCCGAACGAAGCTCCCGGGTTACACGAATGTCATGGAGAGGAGTTTGAAAAATTATATACACGTTACGAAGAAGAAGGAAGACAGCGTAAAGTAATTAAGGCACGCGAACTTTGGGCTGCAATTATTGAATCTCAGATTGAGACCGGGAATCCGTACATGTTGTATAAAGATGCGGCAAATAGTAAGAGCAATCAGAAAAATTTGGGAACCATCAAGTCTTCTAATCTTTGTACCGAGATCATCGAATATACTTCACCAGATGAAATTGCAGTTTGTAATCTTGCATCACTCGCTTTACCTCGTTTTGTAAATATTGAAGAAGGAACCTTCGATCATCAGAAATTGTTTGAAGTAACTTATGTTGCTACAAAAAATTTGAACAGAATCATCGATAGAAATTACTATCCTATTCCTGAGGCGCGTAAGAGCAACATGCGTCACAGACCAATTGGTCTAGGTGTTCAAGGACTTGCAGACGCTTTCATCCTGATGCGTTATCCATTCGAATCGCCTGAAGCAGCAAAACTGAACAAAGAGATTTTCGAAACGATTTATTACGCATCGTTAACCGCAAGTAAAGATTTGGCAAAAGTTGATGGGCCTTATGAAACTTATGAAGGCTCACCGATTTCACAAGGGATTTTTCAGCAAGACATGTGGAATGTAAAACCAAGTGATCGTTGGGAATGGGATGTGCTTCGTGAGGAAATTATGAAATACGGTGTTAGAAATTCATTGTTGCTTGCTCCGATGCCTACAGCATCCACCTCTCAGATACTTGGAAACAATGAGTGCTTTGAGCCATATACAACAAACATTTATTCGCGTCGTGTATTGAGCGGAGAGTTTGTGGTGGTGAATAAACATTTACTGAAGGACTTGGTTAAGCTTGGAATCTGGAATGATACGTTGAAGCAAAAAGTAATTGCCGCTAACGGCTCGGTTCAGGATATTCCTGAAATCCCTGAAAACATCAAGGAAATTTATAAAACCGTTTGGGAAATTAAGCAACGCACATTGATTGACATGGCTGCAGACAGAGGTGCATTCATTGATCAAAGTCAGTCATTGAATCTTTTCATACAAAGCGCAAACTTCGCAAAACTTTCTTCAGCACATTTTTACGCTTGGAAAAAAGGGTTGAAGACCGGAATGTATTATCTACGCACCAAGGCTGCTGCTGATGCAATTAAATTTACTGTAGATCAGAGCGCGTTGAAGAAAACCGGAGGTGAAATTTTGGGTAATGAAGATCAGTTGGTGGTAGAAAGAAATAACCCTGCTCAGGTGGATGAGGCAGAAAAGATGGCTCAATTGAGTTGTTCGCTTGATAATCCTGATGCATGTGAAAGTTGTAGCGGTTAAGAAAATAAAATTATGAAGTGGAAACCACCGAAACCATCGGTGGTTTTTTTTTGAATTAAAAAAATGAATTTAAAAATCCTGTTAAATTGAAAGGTATCAAATTAATGTATAATCGTTATTGTCTTAAATTTGAATTAAAATAGAAATTATGTTTGGAAATATGTTGGAACAAATTCAGATGATGAAGATGAAAATGGAAGAAGTGAAAGAAAGTCTGGAATTAAAACAAATAACCACAGAGGCTGACGGTGGAGACGTCAAGGTAGTCATAAACGGAAATAAGAAAATAAAATCTATTAGTATTTCTCCATCGTTGCAATTTGGCGATAAAGAAGAACTAGAGGAGCAATTAACAGTTGCAATGAATCGTGCAATTGAAATGGCTGAACAACTTTACGAAAACGAAATGAAATCAGTTGCAGGTGGCATGTTACCACCGGGCATGATTTAAAAAATCACTTGTGAAAAAACAGATTTTCTTACTTTTTAATTTAACAGCTTGCATATTTTCATTTGCGCAGAACTACATCTATAAGAATGACTTTACTGATCCGCTCGTTAATGAAAAGACATCTGTAACGGACGATAGTAGAATTGAGTTAAAAGATGGTTACTTGTTTTGTGAGCAAAAGAAATTAAGCTTTTATTGGTGTATAGCAGAGAGGGTTTTTATAGATACGGAGAAAGATTATGAAATAGAGATGAAGGTTAAGCCATATAAAATTGATCCATATTTCTCAGAATTTGGTTTGATTTTCGGATTGAAAAATGTGAGCATGTTTAATTCATTTACTGTTTCATCTTCGGGCGACGTAAGTGTAGATTCTAAAGTATATGATACTGAGATTCCGTATTTAGGTCCGATGCCCGTTGCAGGATATAAATCCGGTGACTGGTGTTTGTTTAGATTGGCGCAAAGGCAAGGGAAAATGTATTTCTATTTTAATAACCAATTGGTATTTGAGAGAAAAAAAATTGATATGATGGGAAGATGGTTTGGCTGGTACACCAACGGACAAACCGGAATACAGATTGACCATTTTTACGTCAAACAGGACAGAGGCAGTATCAATCTTTACCCTGAAGCCGCTGAATTTAAAAAAGAGAGGGTAAAGAAAATAAATTCTGAAAAGGACGAAGTAAACGCTCAGATCAGTAGTGACGGTAAGAATTTTTACTTCGCGCGTTTTATAAACCCGAGTACAAGTTTTTACACCGTATGTAAAGATGGCTCGCTGGGTTTTTATTCGGCGGAGTCTGACAGTACCGGTGAAGTATTCAATCCGGACAGGATGCAGCTTCCGATAAAAAACCCATGGTACATAGCGAGCGTTCCAACTGATAGAGCTTTTCTTGCAGGAGAAAAGGACAATCATTTTACCTCTAGTGGATATCAGCTTGCAAAATGTAATTTAAATTCAGGGACAACGGAACCGTCATCTTCAGTAAAATTTGGTGGCTCAACAAATATTTCAATAAGGCATGCAAGTGTTTCGAAAGATGGGAATGTGATGTTAATTTCAGGATATGAAAGCTATGAGCCGTATGGATTGGAGCTTTTTGTGAGCATTAAGAATGGTACTACCTGGTCAATACCCAAAAAGATTTCTTCACTTAATACAAGAGGCGATGAGGTTACACCTTTCATTTCATCAGACATGAAAAAAATTTATTTTTCTTCAGATGGTCATCCCGGTTATGGTTTTTCGGATGTTTTTGTTGCAGAGCGGTTAGATGAAAGTTGGTTGAATTGGTCGAAACCTATGAATATGGGTAAAGGAATAAATGACGCTTCATTCAATGAGTTTTTTGTTATGCCTGATACTTCGGTTAGTCAATATGCATACCTCTCATCTTGCTATGGTAACATAAACAATTTGGATTTATATAAAGTTCGAGTAAAAAAAACTCCACCTGTTGAGCAGCCGCTAGTACTCAAAGGAAAAATAATTTATGCTGATCAGAAGGATAAAAAATTGGATGGATTAACAATTAATCTTAATGGAAAGAAAAATTTGAACTTGGATGTTCTAAACGATGAATTTGCCTGTCAGGTAAAAAAGGGTGATATATTTGCATTTCAGCTTTTGGATACAAGCTATGTTATTTTGGAAAAAAAAGTTCTTGATTCAAAAGGTACCCCTACTAACATTGAAGTAGTACTTAAGGTTGCAAAAATTAAAACAGGGGAATCTTTTGTTTTAGAAAATATTTATTTTACTGCGAATAAATTTGATTTACTTTCAACATCATTTCCTGCTTTGGATGCTCTTGCCCAAGCTATGTTGAATAATCCTAAATTAAAGATTGAAATACAGGGCCATACCAGTAAAACAAATGAATCCGTTCAGTTCAATCTAGAATTGAGTAGTCAACGTGCCAATGCAGTTCGTAATTATCTACTTACCAAAGGAATTTCTGAAAAGAGAATGATTGCCAAAGGTTACGGATACACACAACCCTTATACAACGGTGATGATGCAGAACGGCAGGCGGCTAACAGGCGCGTAGAGATTAAGATTCTGGAGAAATAGTCGTTAAATTTTCTTCAAACAATTTTCATAATTAATTATTTTTATACATTTGAGAAGGTATTTTTTTGTGAAGAAACAGATTTTTCTCTCCATTATTCTTTCATCAATTTTTGTCTCAACTATTCTTGTTAACACTTTTCTTGCGCTCGATTTCATAAGTGTTTCGTTCCAAAAAAAATATACTGTGGATTATTCAAGTATGGATATTCCAACCATAATTGAAGAAGAGTTACAACAAGAAGATGATTCCGATCACAGTCATTTCGATGATTTCAAAAGTCTTTTTGTATTTCAGTTTTTTGAATCAAAGGATTTCAATATTCTTTCAAACCAATCTTTTTTTAATTATTTGAGTATTTACTCCTTGGCCGTTACTTTTGATTCCAACGAGTTTATAAAAAATCGCAACATAAGGATCTGATTGTACCTGTCGGTTTCGTCCGGGTTGCTTTAGTCTTAAGCCTTACTTACAAATTAAAAATAAAAATGTTTCTATTAGAACCTATAAAAATAAATCGTTACATAGCCTTATTGTTTATTGCAGGTTCCCTATACTCTTTTGCTCAAATAAAGGATTCAATCATTCCTGCACCTATACTTAAAAACAATCTACGTTACAACCTCAGTGAAGATGGTAAAAATTATTTTCAGATAACTTTTTTAAATCAAGTCTGGACTAGGCTTAATGAAAGTAATCCGGGAACAACACTTTTTGGTAGTCCTGCAGGAAATACTTTTGACATTGGATTAAGAAGAACTCGAATTCAAATGTTTGGTCAAATCAATGATAGAACGTTTCTTTATTTTCAATTCGGACAAAATAATTTCAACAACACATTTGCATCTAGTCCTGTTGTTGTGAGTGGTAATACAATTTATGGAAATAGAAAATTAGCTCCGTTTTTTCATGATGCGTTATGTGAATTTAAAGTAATAAAAGGAAAGCAAGGTAATGCATTAAAAGTTGGAGCAGGACTTACTATAATGAATGGACTTTCGCGTTTTTCGCAACCCTCAGTTTCAACAATAATGACTACCGATGTTCCGGTTTTTCTACAGTATTCCGTAGATCAGATTGACGAGTTCGATCGAAGGCTGGCAGTTTATGCCCGCGGACAAATAGGTAAATTGGATTATAGATTTTATCTCTCTAACCCCTTCCCAATCTCATCATCGGGTACCACGCCGGCACCCCTTGATACGGCTGCAACTTTCGTGAACTATGTGGGATTGCCTCAAAGTAAAAACCCCGGGCTAAAAAATCAAATTGGAGGAATGATTACCTGGAATTTTTTCGAAAATGAAAATCACAGTACACCGTATATGACAGGAACATATCTTGGAACTAAAAAAGTGTTTAATATTTCCGTGGGTTCAGTTTATCAGCAGTCGGCAACATGGTACCTTGGTGAAGCCGCAAATGGATTGTTAGAGGACACCATGTTTTCTGACATGAAGCATATTGGCTTAGAAGCTTATTTAGATATGCCTGTAAATAAAGACAGACAAACTGCCATCAATGCTTTTGCAGGATATTACTTAACCAATTATGGCCCGAATTATTTACGTTACAATGGTTTGATGAATCCCGCTACAGGTTTTGGTTCTTCAACAACTAATTACATACAAAAAAACAGTTTCGGTAACGCTTTTCCAATGTTTGGAACGGGAAGTGTAATGTATATGCAATTCGGCTTTTTGCTTCCAAAAAATTTACTTGGACAAAATAACGGTCAACTACTGCCATACGTTAGTACGCAAATCTCCAATTACGATGCGCTTCCAAACAAAAAGATGTTTTTAATTAATTCAGGAATAAATTGGCTGATCAAAGGGCATAACTCAAAAATATCTTTCGATTGGCAGAACCGACCAACTTTTTACAAGGAAAATACAGTAATCAAATCAAGCTCAAGAAAAAATTCATTTATCATTCAATACCAAATTTTCATTTAAATAAATAACAACCAACCCAAAAACAATCAATATGCTCGAAAGTATCTTGCACAATTTCTTCGCTCCACCGGTGCCATTTTTCTTCATCGGATTACTGGCGATAATTTTTCATTCTGATCTTGAAATTCCGGAGCAGATTTCAAAATTTATCTCACTGTATCTTTTAATGGCTATAGGCTTTAAAGGGGGAGTGGAGTTACACGCCTCGGGTATTAGTACTCAAGTTGCTCTTGTTTTAATATTTGCAGTGATAATGGCAGTAGCAATACCAATGTATTCATTTTTTATTTTGAAAAGAAAACTGGATGTGCCAAATGCGGCTGCACTTTCTGCCGCCTTTGGTTCTGTGAGCGCAGTGACTTTTATTACTGCTAATAATTTTTTTTCAACTAGCGTTCTTAAACCTGGAGGTGAAATGGTAGCTGCAATGGCTCTTATGGAATCTCCTGCAATCATAATTGGTGTGTGGTTGTATCGAAAATATGGACAAACTGCAGCAGATGGACATCACATGGACTTCAAAGAAATAATGAAAGAAGCTTTTCTTAATGGTTCAATAGTAGTACTACTCGGTAGTTTGATAGTTGGACTAATTTCTAATGAACATGGACACGAAATAATGCAACCGTTTATCGGTAGTATTTTTAAAGGTATGCTTTCTTTTTTCCTTTTAGATATGGGTGTAGTGGCAGGAAAAAGAATTAAAGCTTTAAAGGATGCCGGCTTCTTTGTAATTGCGTTTGGAATTGTTATGCCTTTGATTAATGCAGGCGTTGGATTTACTATTGCCTATTTCTGTGGTTTTTCCGGGCCAAACATGTTTATTTTTATGGTACTTTGTGCTTCGGCCTCGTATATTGCCGTACCGGCAGCAATGAGAATCGCTGTGCCTGAAGCAAACCCCGGAATATATGTGCCAGTGGCCTTGGCTATAACTTTCCCTTTCAATATCATTGCGGGATTACCACTTTATTACTACATTACACAAAGGATTCACCCGGAAATATTAGAGCAATCTAAGGCGGCAGTAGAAGCAATTGTAGGACATTAAAAACATAAAAACATGGTAAACAATATTAAAAAATTGGAAATCGTAATTGACTTTTCGTATCTGAAATTACTTACTCGGTTGCTCGACGATCATAATGTTCCGGGTTATACCATCATTAAAGATGTTATGGGCAAAGGCTCTAGAGGTAACAAGGATGGTCATGGGATTTCAGGAGGGTTTAAAAACTGTTTTGTTTTGTTATGTTTGGATGAGGAAGAGGCACCTAAAGTAATTGAATTGGTAAAACCGCTATTACAACGGAGCGGGGGCATGGCACTATTATCTGATGCACACTGGGTTTACCACAAACACTAAAAGAAATTGATTTATTAACATTTATTTGAGGTCCGAAATGTCGTAAATTCGGGTATTGATTTGTTGTGATACCTAAAGATACTATAGATAGAATAATTGAGGTTGCTAGAATTGAAGAAGTAGTCGGAGATTTTGTAACGTTAAGAAAAAGGGGTGCAAATCTATTGGGCTTGTGCCCTTTTCACAATGAAAAGACTCCTTCCTTTACCGTTTCACCCGCCAAAGGAATTTACAAATGTTTTGGTTGCGGAGCCGCAGGCAATAGCATTAACTTTGTTATGCAACAGGAGTCTCTTTCTTATCCTGAAGCACTTAAATTTCTTGCAAACAAATATGCTATCACTGTTGAAGAGCGAGAAATAACTCCCGAAGAAAAAGCCCAACAAACAGAACGTGAAAGTTTATTCATCGTAACTGCTTTTGCACAGAAACATTTCACTCAAATAATGAATGAAACCGATGAAGGAAAATCGGTTGGCTTGGGGTATTTCATTGAGCGAGGATTCAGAAAAGACATAATAGAGAAATTTCAATTAGGCTACTCTTCAGAGGGGAGAAGAGATTTTACTGATGCGGCAATCAGATCAGGTTACCGTCCCGATTATCTTATTAAAACAGGTTTAAGTCTGCTTTCTTCAAAAGAGCAAGAGAACATGCAGGAAAATGGCACTGAAATCAATCCTGCAAAAATGTTTGATCGATATAGTGGTCGGGTGATATTTCCAATTCAAAATGTTAGCGGTCGTGTCATTGGCTTCGGAGGAAGAATTTTATCCAACGATAAAAAATTAGCTAAATACATTAATTCTCCTCAAACAGATATCTACGACAAGAGTAAAGTGCTCTATGGTTTATATCTCGCAAAGAAGAGCATTACACAAGAGGATAATTGTTTTTTGGTTGAAGGGTACACAGATGTGATTTCATTACATCAGGCAGGAATTGAAAATGTTGTTTCTTCTTCAGGAACGTCATTAACTGTTGATCAGATTAGACTCATACACCGTTTCACCAATAATATTACTGTGTTGTATGACGGAGACTGGGCGGGAATAAAGGCGAGTTTCAGAGGAATTGATTTGATATTGGAACAGGGAATGAACGTTCGTGTTTTACTTTTCCCTGACAATGAAGACCCGGATTCTTATTCGCGAAAAGTAAGTCCGGATGACCTAAGGGAATTCATCAAAAACAATACTACAGATTTCATTCGTTTCAAAACAAATTTACTTTATGAGGAGGCGAAATCTGATCCAATAAAAAAGGCCGGGCTTATTAAAGATATTGTTGAGAGCATTTCGCTGATTCCCGATGCTATAAGTCGTTCTGTTTATGTCAAGGAGTCTGCTACTTTACTGGAAATGGATGAGCAGATGCTAGGCCTGGAAGTAAATAAAATCCGTCTTAAAAAAGCAGGTAAAAAACCAACAACAGAAACTTCATCTTCATCAGAAACTCCATTAAAGCCTGAAGAAGAATTGGCACCCACTCTCGAAGAACAAGATCAACGGCTTGCCATACAGATTTCCGAGAGTCAAGAGGCATATCTTTTAAAGTTGTTGCTACAGTACGGAGATCACATTATAACTATTGAAGCGGAGGATGATGAAAAAAATACTTCAGAGATGGAGGTTACAGTTGGCGAGTATCTTTTTTATGAATTGAATAGAGATGGAATTGAATTTATAAATCCTGTTTTTCAGCTGTTCGCAGAAGAATATTATCATCAATTGATAAGCAATACAATTCCGAATCAGAAATTTTTCATTCACCACACCAACCCTGCGGTAGCTCAGGTAACCATAAATTTACTTGCCAACGAATATAAATTGAGTGAAAATTGGTCAAAGTTTGGTATTTACATTGAAGAAGAGAAGTTCATTCTTAAAAAATCTTTGCAACACGCATTATTTTCTCTTAAGGAAAAAAGATTAATGGATCACATCCGAAGAAAACAGGAAGAACTAAAATCAGCTAAAGAGGAAGATATCGATTTTCTGCTTCTAGAGATGAAACATCTTCATGTGATGAAAGCAAGGGTAAACAAATTACTTGGTAGAACAATTGTAGGATAATTTTATTTTTGGCTGTATTTTATTAATTTTGAAAAAAAATAATTATGGGACACGATAATCACGATCACGGACATTCAACTCCTAAGAATCTACATAAAGGATATTTTGAAGTTCCGCTTGCTTTAGGAGCTTTACTTTGGATTTTAGTAATTATGATAATTAAGTTAAATTGCTGGAATCCTGATGGAACCTGTTGCGATGATGAGGCTTGTTGCAAGGGCGGGGAAAATGTTGAAAAAACAGAAATGCCTTCTTCTCATCACTAAAAACTATTATTCTGCATTCAAAGCCGCACAAAATGTAGCGGCTTTTTTTATGTAAAAGTTCGTTAATTAGGTAAGACCTTTCATTAATAATAGAGTAAAATTGCAGGATAAATTAGTACTTTCACTAAACCAAATCTACATTAGTTTATAAATCATGATTCGTTTTTTCTTCCCGATTTGTTTTCTTTTTTTACTTGTTACTTCTTGTGGAAAAAAACTTAATCTTTCAAAGGAGAAAAAGACCACGGACAGTCTAAAATCTGAATTAGTAAAAATTGCATCTGATTTTTCTCGTTTGGATTCCTCAAAGATTACAGCTGCTGCAACCGAGATAAAAGATTATTTTAATTTCATTAATCCAAGGATCAAAGATACCATAACGCGGGATGAGGCCGCGGCACTTTCTGAATTCAAAAATATCTCCAAAGCTTTCGGCAAATACATTCGTACCAAAAAAGAATTGGCACGTTATTATAAGTTTAATTTGAAGCAATTGGAAGATTTAAGTTTCGATATGGAGAACGGTAATATTGATGTAAGGGATTCTGCGCTCAAATATTTAAATCAGGAAATAAAAGCAAATCAGCAATTGATGACCATGATGAAACTGCATAACCAAATCATTCCACAAAAGCTAAAAAGGTATGATAGTTTGGTTCCTGTAGTTATGGAATTTGCACGTAAAATCAGTAAAGGTGAAAATACCCCTTTAATTTTTAGTAAAGGTAAACCTACAAACTCCTCAATTGAAGAAGACGATTAAAATATTTTTTTTCTTTTTTTTCTTTGCGGTCGCTTTCTCGTTTTCGCAAAGCACAGATGAGCAACTGGCATCACAGGCTTTTGATTCCAAGGAATTTGACAAAGCCCTTCTTTATTATGATAAGCTATTCGATAAAAATCCCATAAAACATTATAAGAGATATTTAAGTTGTTTGCTTGCCACTAAAGATTTTAAAAAGGCAGAGAAAACGGTCAAGAAACAAATGAAAAATGCACCTGATCGTTTAGAGCTATACATTGACTTGGCTACAGTATATGAGGCAGATGGAGGTGATAAAAAAAAATCTGAGGAACAATATCAAAAAGCAATTAAGAAAGTTGAGGACTTGAATCAGGTTTATTTGCTTGCGCAGGCATTTCTCGAATCAAAACTTTTTGATTACGCAATTGAAACATATCTCAAAGGAAGAAAAATGGACGCGGGTTCCTATCCATTCATTTACGAAGTGGCCGAGGCGTATCAGCAAAAGGGAGATTTAAAATCTATGGTAAACGAGTACTTAAATGCACTCGAATATCGGGAGTCTGAAATGTATATGGTTCAATCAAGATTATCTAACTCTTTGGGATATGATGAAGAAACAGGAGGTCTTAACAATCCGATGCTTAAAACTGAATTGATGAAAAGAATTCAGGCATCACCTGATAAAATAGTCTTTTATGAATTTCTTATCTGGATACAGCTACAACAAAAAGATTATGACGGTGCATTTATTCAGACTAAAGCCTTAGATAAACGTTTAAAAGAGGGAGGCAGAAGATTTTTTGATCTTGGGATGTCGGCGGCAGAGGATAAAAACTATGAGGTTGCACAACGTTGTTTTGATTATGTAATAGAGAAAAAACATCCGGAGTACTATGATATGGCCATAGTTGAATCAGCAAACGTTTTATATGAAAAAATTACTCGATCCTTTAATTACACTCAGCAGGATTTACAAAACCTTGAATCACGACTAAACTCAACTATTCAGAGATACGCTGAAATTAATTTCTCATTTAACCTGATTAAAAAACTTGCAAATCTTCAGGCTTATTACTTGAATAAAGACACAGCAGCAATAAATTTGTTAAGTAATGCTATTGCAAATCCTTCTTTGAGTAAATCAAAACAGGCGGAGTTAAAATTAGAACTTGGAGATATTATGCTACAAGTTGGTGAAATTTGGGAAGCTTCCCTGCTTTACTCGCAAGTTGATAAAGCATTTAAGCACGAGCCAATAGGCCAGGATGCAAAATTCAGGAATGCTAAGGTGTCATACTATGCAGGCGATTTTAAATGGTCAAAAGCTCAATTAGACATTTTGAAGGGTGCAACATCAAAATTAATTTCCAATGATGCCATGGATTTGTCGCTTGTAATTTCAGACGCAATTGGAATTGATACAAACGCAGTTCCATTACAGTGGTTTTCATCGGCGGAATTATTGATGCGACAAAATAAATTCAGCCAGGCAATTTCTCGTATGGACTCTATTAATCTTATTTGGGCAGGACACTCTTTGGCCGACGACATACTTATGAAGAAGGCGGAGATCTATAAAAAGACAGGAAGATTAAAGGAGGCCGCAGAATTATATCAAAGAGTAGTTAATGAATATACTGATGAAATTTTTGCCGATGACGCGCTTTTTATGTTAGCTCGGCTTAATGAGGAACAGCTTGCAGATAAAGAAAAAGCAAAAGAGCTATATCAAAAAATGTTAGTCGATTATCCTGGGAGTATTTTTACTACCGAGGCGCGTAAGCGTTTTAGGAAACTGCGTGGGGATAAGGTGAATTAGTTATTCTAATGAACTCATCCCAACTGAGGGAAATTGTAGATTTTATTGAAGTAATTTATTTCACGATTGCATCTTAATCCTTTATTTCAAAAATCTTTTCATAATATGTATTGACGGGTTTACACCTCGGGAAATAAAAAAAGCCCGAAAATAAATTCGGGCTTTTTATGAAAAAATCATTAACTAAATCCCAAAAGCTTTTTTCACTTTAGCAACATAATCCAGTTTCTCCCAAGTAAATAATTCTACTTTTTTCTTAATGGTTTTACCACCAGGCATTGAAAAAGTTTTTTCAACTGTTTCAGATTTACGTCCCATGTGTCCGTATGATGCAGTTTCACTGTAAATAGGATTTCTTAATTTCAATCTGGTTTCGATTGCATAAGGACGCATATCAAAAATATTTTCTACAATTTTTGCAATCTCTCCATCAGGCAAACCAACTTTTGAAGTTCCGTATGTGTTGACGTAAAGTCCGCAAGGTTTTGCAACACCAATTGCATAAGAAACCTGAACCAAAACTTCTTCACACACTCCTGCTGCCACAAGATTTTTTGCAATATGACGTGTCGCGTAAGCAGCGGAACGGTCAACCTTTGAAGGATCTTTACCGGAAAATGCTCCACCACCATGCGCTCCTTTTCCTCCGTAAGTGTCTACGATAATTTTTCTTCCCGTAAGCCCTGTATCTCCGTGAGGTCCACCAATCACAAAGTTTCCCGTTGGATTGATGTGATAAGTAATCTGGTTATTGAATAGTTTATGTAAAGATGGCTTCAATAATTTTTTTACTCGTGGAATCAAAATACTGATCACATCTTTACGAATTTGATCCTGCATTTTTTTCTGATCCTTATTGAAATCATCGTGCTGAGTAGAGACCACAATGGTATCAATTCGCACAGGGCGGTTGTGATCATCGTATTCAATTGTAACCTGACTTTTTGCATCAGGCCTCAAATATTTCATTTGTTTTCCTTCTCTGCGAATGGCAGCAAGTTCCTCCAATAGTCTATGAGCCAACTCTAAAGGAAGTGGCATATAGTTATCTGTTTCGTTGGTTGCATAACCGAACATCATACCTTGATCTCCTGCTCCCTGTTCTTCTTTGTTTTTACGCTCAACACCCTGATTAATGTCTGAACTTTGCTCGTGAATAGCAGATAAAATTCCGCAAGAGTTTGCTTCAAACATATATTCAGCTTTGGTGTACCCGATTTTACGAATTACCTGGCGGGCAATTTCCTGTACATCTAAATAAGCTTTAGACTTTACTTCGCCTGCAAGAACTACCTGACCTGTGGTAACCAAAGTTTCACAAGCCACTTTGCTCTGTGGATCGAAAGCAAGAAAGTTATCAATTAACGCGTCAGAAATCTGATCTGCAATTTTATCGGGATGTCCTTCGCTCACCGATTCGGAGGTAAATAAATAAGGCATTTTAAATTTTTTTAAATTTTTTATTTCCTTTATTGAGGAAAAAGTTGGACAAATTTAATAGAATTCGTGAAAAAACGGCTTAAATATTAAAATTTAATAGTCTGCAATTCTTTTAAGCCTTGCAAGAAGAAAATGCATGAATCCTTTGTTACTTTTGTACAAGAAATGTCAACCACAAAAATAGCATCGCTTGTAAAAAAAGAGTTTACTCTGGAGTTTCGTCAGCGGACCTCATTAGGCGGGGTAATTTTGTATTTAATTGGCTGTGTATATCTGTGCTATCTGGCAGTTCAGAAAATAAATTCTGCACCGGTCTGGAAAATGAAGGAAAAAATGGAATGGAATGCCTTGTTGTGGATTCTATTATTTTTTAATGCAATTATTACTGTTTCCCGCTCTTTTTCTTCTGAAACAAAAGGACGTTCAATATACAGTTTCTCTATTTATAAGCCTTCGGATTTCATTGCCTCCAAGCTTATATATAACATGATTTTGGTTTTGGCAGTAAGTTTATTGGGCTATTTTTTCTTTGCTGTTTTTGTGGGGAATCCGGTTAACAATCAGTTGCTCTTTTTAGTTAATTTGATCTTATCTGCAATTGCATTTTCCGGTATTTTAACCCTTACTTCAGGTATAGCATCCAAAACCACCGGAGGATTTACACTGATGTCCATTTTGAGTATTCCTTTATTGTTTCCAATGCTATTGCTGGCAATGCGAATTTCACTTATGGCTACCATAGGTTCGGATTTTGCAGAATGTGTGAATTATCTTTTGGGATTATTCATTTTAAATACAATAATTGCATCGCTTTGTTTGATGCTATTTCCGTACCTTTGGAGAGAGTAATTTGATGAATTCTGTTTGGAAAATATTAGGAGGAGCCTTGGTCATTTACTCGGTAATAGGAGGCTTTCTCATTCCTGTGCCTGATGTTAACCGATTGTCAGAATCAATCCGCAATGTTTATTTTCATGTGCCGATGTGGTTCACCATGATTGCCTTGCTAAGTTACTCTGTAGTCAAAGCTTTGCAACACCTTAGCTCTTCTTCTACCGAAACAGAAATTGCTTCCTCTCAATCTGCACTTGCTTCAGTTCCGTTTGCAATTATTGGTTTAATCACCGGAAGCGTTTGGGCAAAATTTACATGGGGTACTTATTGGACTGATGACCCAAAACTGAATGGAGTAGCCGCTACACTTTTAATTTATCTTGCTTATTTTTTACTTCGTGCCAGTATATCAGATGAGCAAAAGAAGGCTAGAATTTCCGCAGTGTATAATATTTTTGCCTATGTAATGATGATTGTTTTCATTCTCATAATCCCACGATTTAAAGACTCACTACATCCGGGAAACGGAGGTAATCCTGCCGTGGGTCAGTATGACATGAACAATACCATGAGACTTGTTTTTTATCCGGCTGTTGTTGGTTGGATAATAATTGGCGTTTGGATCACGCAGCTTAGAATCCGAACAGAGAAAATTAAAAGAAAAATTATATACAATGAGTAAATCATTTTTTTATACTGTTATATTGGTTTTATTTACGTTAATCTCCTACTCTCAGCAAGAGGTGGAAATGGCAGATAAATTTTATACAGAGGGTAAAGTATATGTGGTGGTGATTGTAGTCTCTGTGCTGGTAGTTGGGATGTTAGCCTATTTATTTCTGATGGATAGAAAAATATCAAGACTAGAAAAAGAAGTTCAAAACAAGAAAAGCCATTAAAAATGAAAAAGGTTCATATTTTTTTGATTTGTCTATTTGCACTGTTAATAGGAGCAATGGTTTTTTTGCTTTCAGGTGAAACAAGTCAGTACCTAACATTTGCTGATGCCGAGAAAAAAGGGATAGATGAATTTAAAGTAAACGGCATTTTGGATAAAAATTATCCGATTGTTTACGAGCCTCAAATGAATGCTAACTTATGTACTTTTTACCTAAAGGATAAAAAAGGCAATACAAAAAAAGTGTTACTAAAAGCAAGTAAGCCCCGTGATTTAGAAAAGTCAGGGCCTGATGACGAGATTGTAATAGAAGGTAAACTGGTTAACAATGAATTTCA
Source organism: Bacteroidota bacterium (assembly GCA_046302135.1). GTDB lineage: Bacteria > Bacteroidota > Bacteroidia > B-17B0 > Aurantibacillaceae > AM-1111. The sequence goes on from JBKCIQ010000047.1 coordinate 95,819, forward strand.
TGTAGAGAAAGATGGCATTCAACTCAAGTGCCCTTCAAAATACAACAAAGGAAAACCTGAAGCTTAGTTAATTAATTCTGCTTTAAAAATTTTGTTACAGAGCGTTTTCCATTTATATCGCAAGTAATAAAGTACATTCCTGACTTTAGATTTGAGATGTCTAAAATAGTTTCATTTTGCTGAGATTGACAGTCAACTTCCATTTTTAATCCCAAATAATTGTAGACTTCAAAATTTTCAAGCATGTAGTCGGTTGTTTTTACTGTAATAATTTTATTAGCGGGATTAGGAAATATTTGTATCAATTCATCATGTGAAAAGTCCAAAGTGCTTGGTACTGTAGTGCAAAGTAAAGTTGATGAGCCACCACTGGCAGTTGTGCTGGTTACGTTTATTGAGTTCCATAACAGAAGTGTGATTGGATTAATTGAGGTAACAGATGGTGTAGGGTTCATTTGAACAGTTGCCGCGCCTGTTTCGTTGCAACCGTTGTTCCCATTTGCATCACATTTTAAAAAATAAATATCTGAACCGGTTACTCCAAATGACTTTGTATTACCAACCAAGGCAAAGCCTCCATCGTTGGTGTTACAAATTGCGGATGCAAATTCTTGTGCAGCCCCGCCATATGTTTTAGACCAAAGGTGATTTCCTACAGAGTCTAAACGCAAAACGTATGCATCGTAATTTCCGGAACCAAAACTTTTTGTATATCCGCTTACCAAATAATCCCCGTTAGGAGCTGAAATAATATCGTAAGCAATATCAAGGCTATCACCACCATATGTGTGGGCCCATGCAATGTTTCCGGAGCTATCAGATTTCATAACAAGTACATCGTTCTGTCCCTGCCCATAACCATCGGTCCACCCGGCCAAAACATAGCCTCCATCGTTAGTGGGTTGCACCCCATAGCAGTTATTGTATCCACCGCAACTATATTTTTTCATCCACATAAAATTTCCGCTCGAACTGATTTTACAAATTGTGAATTCATTATACGGAATCATCATAGGCGAATAACTACTGCAGGTACCAAACAACATAAAACTACCATCATTGTTTTCAACTACTTTCTGAGCCTCATCGTTACTTGGCCCACCAATAGTTATAGCCCAAACAGCGTTTCCTGCCGAGTCTGTTTTAATGGCATGTAGGTCGTAGCCACCTGCAGAAAAACTACTGGATAATCCTGTAATGATGAAACCATGGTCACTAGTTTCTTTTATAGAATGCCCATAATCATAATCCGGCCCACCATAAATTTTAGACCACAACAAGTTTCCGCTCGGACTTACTTTCAATAAATATGTATTACCGTATGGTTGAGAATTGAAAGAAAAAGTAGTTCCAATTAGGGCATAATTTCCGTCTGATGTAGGAGTCATGCCTTGAATGGTTTCAGAAATTGTACTTCCATAGGTTTTACCCCAGTTTAAGTTGCCTAGACTATCTACGTCAATTAAATAAGTTTTAAAAGGGCCATATTGACCGGTACCTGAAAAACCTCCAATTAAAAATCCTCCGCCAGACTTGGGGTATATGCAAGTTGCATCTTCAAATCCCAGGTGGTTGTAGGTTCTTTGGAATTGAGTTTGAGATTGAAGAAGACTAAAAATAAAAGGAAGAAAACAAGCTATAATCTTTGCCTTAAATAACCTTCTTTTTTGTGGGATAAAACGAGTTTTAAAATGCTTCATAAATGTTTCTCAAATTAAAATAGGACTGAATTTATAAAAAATAATTCAGATGAGATTATGTAAAAAAGTTGGTAGCATTGATTTTTAGAATTAAAGCGTAATTTTATTTAAAAAGAAAATAAAAAACCCCATCCCGAGAAGGACAGGGTTTAATAAAAAAACACTAGTTTACTTTTTATTCATCTCTTCCATTTCCTTGTCTGTCAATAAATCTAAACCTGTTGCTTTTACCGTTACGCTTTCATCACCGGTTTTTACATAGGTTGGTAAAACTTTAGTGCCCTTACCAAATTTATTTATAAGAGAATTTAGCCATAATTTTCGCCCATGAACAACGCGTTCAACTCTAATGTTGGTCCAATAATCAATATTCGGATTAGCCTCAATTAGCGAATAAAGAGCTTTATCGTAAGTTGGATCGTTAGCCAGTTTGGAAGTGGCTCTTAGATTACCTCTTTTCATTCTCCATCTATTAAACCTTGCCCTTAACGTTTGATTATTATTATCATTAATTGTTACTTTGGCATCTGTACCTTGCTGATGGGCAACCAAAGTTAACTGTTTGTAATCCTTTACTTGTTCTTTAGTAACCATTATATTTCTTTTGAATGTAAGGGTAGCTGTAGCTTTGAATTCTCCTCTAGAAATAGCAGGCATTGCTTCAAAAACTACAGGTACGTAATTCGTGTTGTTGACATGGTAAGTGTCAAGGCAAGAGGTGAGTCCCAGCAACATTACCGGGAGGAAAAATAATAATTTCTTCATGGTTGAAAATTATTTTTTGTTTTTAGTCTTCAAATTGATCCCTTTTGCAATAACTTCTGTTGTCATTTCTCTTTTACCAATGTTAAGACTTCTTAAATAAGGACTTCTTGAAACACTTCTCTTGAATCTTACGTTGGTAACATAATCTAAATCTTTATATTTTTCATTGAAGTTGTAAATTGCAACTTTCTCATCAAAATCTTTTGGATAATAGTAATTATTAAAACTTCCCTCGTAGTAGTTTCTGCTTCCAAAAGTCCAATTAAATACTCTTATTTGTTTTTGGTCATTCCATCTGATAACATTCACAAATAAAAATGATTTTATTGAAACTTTTGCTGAGGCGGAAAGGTCATCAGAGAGTTCATAGTCTGATCTACTCATGTAAGCTACTGGAGCAGAAACTTCTTCTCTAGTAATTTTTGTAACTGAAGAACATGAAGCAAGTGAAATTGCTACTAGTGAAAAATAAAGTAATTTTTTCATTTGGGGTTATGATATTTATTTTTTACCTACTCGTATCGCTTTTCGGTTTCCGCGTCTGAGGAAATTTTTCCTCATTTTTCCTCAAATTTATAAATTTTAACAATTGGCGCAAATTTTTTTTTTTAGATGTAAGTAGAATTAGCATCGTTGTAGCAATTCTTTTCATTGATTGGGTTGTTTTGGCAATCAAATTTTTACGATTCTAAAATGTTTGCACTTTAAAAAAGTGTTTTTCATTATTACGTAATACACTCCTTGAGGCAAGTTCGAAATATTGATTTCGTTTGATTTAATCGCAAACTCACCTTCTTTATGTAGTTTCCAAAATTGATCGTAAATTTCAAACTTATAATTGCTCATGTCGAGTAAATTAAAATTTATATGATCTGTGACGGGGTTAGGAAAAACAATTATTTTATCTTCGGAATTAGTGATTTCTTCCTGCGATGTTGTGCAATTGATAAATGAGATTGGAATGTTTACGCATGACTGAATATAGTTCGGGCAAATAGACGGGGCGGCAGTAACGTTATATACACCATTATTGGTAATATACAGAGAGTCGTCATTCGCACCAGAAATCGGAGAGCCATTATTAGTCCACTGTATAGATAGCTCGTAAGGGGGATTCAACACAAGCAAAACACTATCGCCATTACAACAAGGTAAATTTCCCACGGTCATCACAGTTACCGGAAGAAAATTCCAGCTATCAACTAAAAATTGAGGAGACATTTCTGTGCATCCATTTTGGGTTGCAGATACAGAGAACATACTTCCGGCGTGTATATTTGAATTCACAACAAAATACTGATTTGTTGCATTGCCTATCGGGTTACCATTCATGTACCACTGATAAGAATCAAAAGCCTGGGTCCAAAGTGTGTCTATCGAGTTGGGACACATTACAGGTATTGACGTAATCGTTGGGTTGTGCGGACACTGAGAAAAAGAAATATTGCCTATAAGGCAAAAAAACAAAATGTAAAAAAATCGTTTCACTTTAGTTGAGTTTTTATATTGCAAAGTTAATACTCCACTCCCAAATTATAAAAAACAAAGCTCCAGATATCAGTAAATTCTTCTATCTGTTTGGTAGTAGGCTTGCCGCTTCCGTGTCCGGCATTTTCATCTATTCGTATTAAAGTTGGATTTTTACCTTGCTGGTTAGCCTGTAAAGTCGAAATAAATTTGAATGAATGTGCAGGCACAACCCTGTCATCATGGTCGGCGGTAGTAACTAATGTTGCGGGATAAGAATTTTTTTTCACGTTATGAAGTGGTGAATATTTATACAAACATTCAAACTCGTTTTTGTTTTCACTGAGTCCGTAATCTACGCTCCAGGCCCTTCCAATAGTAAACAAATGATAACGCAGCATATCCAACACTCCAACTGTAGGTATGCAAACTTTTGCAATATCAGGTCTTTGAGTCATTACAGCACCAATTAAAAGTCCACCATTACTTCTCCCATGAATTGCAAGTTTTTCATGTGAGGTATATTTTTCCTTCGCCAAATATTCAGCGGCCGCAATGAAATCATCAAATACATTTTGTTTATTGCACTTTATTCCTGCCTGATGCCAGGCCTCTCCATACTCGTCTCCTCCTCTAATGTTGGCAACGCAGTAAATTCCTCCGGCCTCCATAAAAACAGTGCGGTCTATCCTAAACTCCGGAGCGTAATGGCTCTGAAATCCTCCGTAGCCAAAAAGAAAACATGGATTACTTCCGTTTAGCGTTACGCCTTTTTTATGCGTGATGAACATCGGAATTTTTGTTCCGTCCTTACTCGGATAAAATACTTGTTTGGTTTCGTATTCCTCGCTCTTGAACGGGATGATGGGAAAGAAAATCCGTTTAGAAGTTCCAACATTTCCATCATAAAAATAAACATTGTCAGGAGTGGTAAATGACACTACTGAGTAAAAGGCACTTTTTTCTTTCCTGCTGCTGTTCCATCCGTTTACCGTACATAACCCATTCAGTTTTATTTCTCTGATTTGCTTCCCGTTTAAGTCGAAAACAAATAGTTTACTGGATACATCACGTAAATAATTACAAACAATCTGATCACCCACAAAGTAAACACCATTTAAAACATCTTTTTGTTCAGAAATCACTTCAACCCAGTTTTCCTGCTGAGGTTTGTTCACATTAAATTTCATCAATCGAAAGTTTGGCGCTTTCCAATTGGTTCTAATATAAATTTCCTCGCCAACATTGTCTACAACTCCGTACTCGTTTTCAAAATTATCTACCAGATTTATCCATTCACTTCCATTCACCAAATCCTTCATCATTAAATTTTGTCCGCTGGTACTCTCACTCCCGTAAATAAAAATAAATCTTTCATCCTCGATCAATGAGGCGCTGAAATTTCTTTCGCCATGTTTGAGATCCTGATGAACCAATTGATCTTTGGATTGCTCAGTTCCTACTTTGTGATAATAGATTTTATGAAAACGATTTTGTTGAGTATAAACTCCTTCTTTTGGGGTATCGTACCTACTATAATAAAATCCGTTTCCCTGCCAGGCAATATCAGAAAACTTCACCCATTCAATTTTATCTTTCAACTCTTGTTTTGTTGCCACTTCCATTACGTGAATTTCTACCCAATCACTTCCAGCCCTAGAAACTCCGAATGCCATGTATTTGTTGTCGCCACTAAATGAAAACCCACTTAAAGAAGAAGTGCCATCAGCCGAATAAGTATTCATATCCAGAAAAACCTGTTTTTTATCTTTAAGGGACTTTTGAATCATCATTACAGGCTGGTTTTTCAAGCCATCGTTGTAAAAACAAAAAATATTTTCTCCTTTTTTAAAAGGCGTGCTCATTTTTTCAAAATTCCATAATTGCGTTAGTCTTTCTTTTATTTTGTTTCTGAATGGAATTTTATCCAAATAAGAAAAAGTTAGCTGATTTTGCTCTTTCACCCAAGCTTTGGTCTCCTGACTTCTATCGTCTTCCAACCATCTATATGGATCATTCACTTTTGTCCCGAAATAGTCATCGGTTTGAGCAACTATCTTAGTCTTAGGATAATTTAGCTGAGAATAGGTGTGTTTACTCTGTAAAACGAGTAAAATTGCCAGCAATAAATTCTTTTTCATTTTAGTTGGGTGAAAATTAATCATCATACAAACTTACTTAAAAGCGCGCTTAAATCATTTCAATTTATTGTATTTTCCATTCTTAAACCTGAAGTATTTTTGATAAATTTGCAACGCTAAAAAATCAGAATGGAAAACAGAAGAGTTAGAGTGCGTTTTGCTCCGAGCCCAACTGGCGGATTACACATGGGTGGTGTACGAACAGCCTTATTCAATTATTTATTTGCAAAAAAACATGGTGGTGATTTTATTCTACGTATTGAAGATACCGATCAGACCAGATATGTACGCGGCGCGGAAGAATACATCATTCAATCGCTGAAGTGGTGTGGGATTGAGCCCAATGAAGGAGTAGGTTTTGGAGATGGACCTCATGCACCATATCGCCAAAGCGAAAGAAAGGAACTTGGTATTTACAGAAAATATGCAGATCAACTGGTTGCAGGCGGACATGCATACTATGCTTTCGATACGGCCGAAGAATTAGAGGCCATGCGTAAAAGGTTGGAAGCGGCCAAAGTTGCAGCGCCTCAATACAATGCAGTTTCAAGACAAAACATGAAAAATTCTCTTGCTTTGTCAGAAGATGAAGTGAAGAAACTGTTAGAAGCCGGTACGCCATACGTTATTAGATTAAAAGTTCCTCGTAATGAAGAAATACGTTTCAATGATATCATTCGTGGATGGGTTGTAGTCAATTCTTCTCAGGTGGATGATAAGGTTTTGTTAAAGAGTGACGGTATGCCAACATACCATTTAGCTCATATCGTTGATGACATCGAAATGAAAATTTCCCATGCGGTAAGAGGTGAAGAGTGGTTGCCATCAGCGCCTGCACACGTATTAATTTATCGTTATTTAGGTTTAGAAAATGAAATGCCTCAACTGGCTCATCTTCCTCTTATTTTACGTCCCGACGGACAAGGAAAATTATCTAAGCGAGATAAAAGTGGCTTACCAATGTTTCCTTTAAATTGGTTTGATGAGAGAACGGGTGAAAGTTATATCGGTTATCGCGAGAGTGGATTTTTTCCTGATGCCTTCATTAATATGTTGGTTTTATTAGGGTGGAATCCCGGTAACAATCAGGAATTACTTTCCAAAGAAGAAATGATTCAGCTTTTTTCATTCGAAAGAGTAAATAAAGCAGGTGCGAAATTCGATCCTGAAAAAACTAAATGGTTCAATCAGCAATACCTCAAACATAAAACTGACGAAGAGCTGGCAGATCTTTTCAATCCTCAATTGAAGGAGCATGGAATTAGTGCGGACGAAAAATTTGTTCAGGGTGTTTGTCGTTTGATAAAGGAAAAAGCCCATTTGGCAAGTGAATTCTGGAGTCTGGGATCTTTCTTTTTTATAGCCCCTGAAAACTACGATGAAGGAGTGATTGGTAAAAGGTGGAATGAAAATGCAAGGAACTTTTTTACGCAATTAAAAACAAATCTTGAAGGTCTTGGAGATTTTTCTCCTGCATCTGTAGAATCAGTTTTTAAATCTACGGCAACTGAATGCGGGATTAAACCCGGAGAGGTGATGCAATTATTGCGTGTGTTAATTACGGGCTTATCAGGAGGTCCTGCCTTATTTGAAACCATGGAACTGTTAGGGAAAAAAGAATGTGTTGATAGAATGGCGTCGGCCTTAAGCAGATTGAAATGATTTCACTTTTTTTGAGAAAGTGCAGTAGTTAGTTTTCAGTTTTAATTTTGTTACTTTGTTGGATAGATTATGAATTCGGAATTGGTTATACATAATACCCTCAGCAGGAAAAAAGAAGTTTTTAAAGCTATTAACGCACCGCATGTCGGTTTGTATGTTTGTGGCCCAACGGTTTATTCAGATGTACATTTAGGAAATTGCAGAACTTTTATTTCATTCGATATCATTTACCGATACCTTATTCACTTAGGGTATAAAGTTCG